>SVTB01000114.1 GCA_015064015.1 Oscillospiraceae bacterium
CCATAGGCGGCGTGCGTCACCTTGAGAGGGTTTCTCAAGGGAGAAACATCTCCCTTGAGCGGCGTTCTTTACTCCACTTTCTTTCGACGAGGAAAGAAAGTGGAAAAAAGATAAACAACAATTTATCTCATATTTCATTATCATTATACCACAAAATCCTCCAAAAATCAATGACCCACTTAAAATATATCTTGCAATCCCATGAAATTCGTGATATAATGAATATGTATGTACTTGGGGAAGGGAGAACGGAATGAAAAAAAAGCTGACCATAGGCATCCTCGCCCACGTGGACGCAGGAAAAACGACCTTATCCGAAGCCCTTCTCTATCTCTCGGGAAAAATCCGCACCCCCGGACGTGTGGATCACCAAAACACATATCTTGACACCTATGCGGTAGAGCGAGAAAGAGGCATTACCATATTTTCAAAACAGGCGCGTTTTTCTACTCACTCCTGCGATTTTATCCTACTGGACACCCCCGGTCATGTGGATTTTTCGGCCGAAGCAGAGCGTACACTGGCACTATTGGATTATGCCATCCTCGTCATCAGCGCTCCTGACGGTGTCCAGAATCACACACGAACCCTGTGGCAGCTTTTAGAGCATTACGATGTTCCTACTTTCATATTCGTCAACAAAACCGATATTGCTATGAACCGCGGAGAAGATATGGCCGCCGCTTTGTCCAAGCAACTCTCACCTTTATGCGTGCCATTCTTTGAGCAGCAAAGCAAAGCTGAACTGGACGAGCGATTGGCCATGGTATCAGATGCTTGGATGGAAAGCGTACTGGCAGGCGAGCTGATCGACGACGGCGAAATTGCCGAGATGATCTCCGCACGACAGCTTTTTCCTTGTCTGTTCGGATCGGCACTCAAGCTTGTGGGCATTGACTTTTTCCTGAATACCATCAGCCGATATATGCTTTCTCCCGTATACGACAGCGAGAAATTCGGCGGAAAGGTATATAAGATCAATCACGCCTCGGGGGTTCGATTGACATATCTGAAAATCACCGGCGGTACCCTTTCAGCAAGAGACGAGCTGACTTATCTCTGCGAAGACGGGCGAAGGCTCAGCGAAAAGATTAGCCAAATCCGCTTGTATTCAGGAGATAAATTTGAACAGGTAGACACCGTAAGCGCCGGAGAAATCTGCGCGGTGATCGGTCTGAGCGCCTCTTATGTAGGTCAAGGGCTTGGGACGGAAAGTGACACCTGTAAACCCGTGCTGGAGCCTGTGCTTTCTTATCAACTGATCCTTCCGGACAGATATGATCTTAGAGTCTATTATCCCAAACTCAAGGAATTGGAGGAGGAAGAGCCTTCCCTGCATCTTTATTGGAATGAAGAACTTCGCCAAATCGAAGTGCGGCTCATGGGTGACATTCAAATCGACCTACTAAAGCGATTGATCCACGATCGCTTCGGCATGGATTGCGAGTTGGACACAGGACGTATCCTCTATAAAGAAAAAATTGCCAAGCGCACAGTAGGTGTGGGACATTTTGAGCCTCTGCGTCACTATGCCGAGGTACAACTGCTTATGGAGCCGCAGCCTGCGGGCACAGGCCTGATCTTTGACACACACCTTCCCGAAAACAGTCTGGATCTCAACTGGCAACGGCTAATTCTCTCCCATCTGTACGAAAAAGCCCATCGCGGAGTTTTGACGGGAGCCCTTCTCACCGACACCAAAATCACATTGGTGGCAGGACGGGCACATCTCAAGCACACCGAAGGGGGCGATTTCAGAGAAGCCACACTACGTGCCGTTCGCCACGGTCTTATGAAAGCGGGATGCACACTTTTGGAGCCTTACTATAAGCTTCGCTTGGAAGTTCCAAATCTGTGTGTGGGACGGGCCATGACGGATCTGACAACGCGACACGCTGTATTTGAGGTAGAATCCTCGGATGAGGATATGACCACGCTGGTGGGCCGCGCCCCTGTGGCAACCTTCCTGGATTACGCCCGCGAGGTCACTTCTTATACCCGCGGTGTGGGAAAGTTATCCTGCGTATCCGACGGATATGAAGTTTGCCACAACCAAGATAGCGTCATAGCTTCCGTAGGATATGACCCCGAAGCAGACCTTGAAAACACGCCTCACTCCGTATTTTGTGCCCACGGCGCAGGTTTTTTGGTGCATTGGCGTGAGGTAGACAACTACAAGCATTTGGATGCTTCGGCCGCTTTGAACACCCCCGGCGAAAGTATCATCCCCCGCGTATCAAGCCTTGGAAAGCGCTATCATCTCAGTGACGAGGAGTTGGAAAGCATCATGCTCCGTACCGTGGGGCCAATCAAACGGAGAAAATATAGCGAGCCTCAAATTATATCCGGCAAGGATAAGCCCAAGGCAACCGGAAGAATGGCCGTCAAGCCGAACAAGCATATGGTCATCATCGATGGCTACAATCTCATCCATGCCTGGGAAAGTCTTGCAGAGATCGCAGAACACAGCCTGGAAAAGGCACGGGAATCACTCATGGATATACTTTCCAGCTACGTAGCTTACACGGGTGTAAATGTAACGCTGGTGTTTGATGCCTATTTGGTAAAGGATGGCGTTGGATCGGATTTTGTCCATAACGGCTATCGTGTGGTTTACACCAAGGAGGATCAAACCGCCGATGCGTATATAGAAAAAATGATGCACGATTTGGGCCCCGATTATACTGTCAAGGTAGTAACGGGTGATCGTCTTTTGCAGTTTTCCGCCGTTCATTCCGGCATCTCCCGGCGGACAGCCAAAGAATTTGAGGAAGAAATAACAGCGGTCGGAAACGAAATTACTGAATTTATCCGCCGTCTTTCTTACAAAAAAGGGATATAATCCCAAAATGACAAGGAGTCACAATGTTTTCTTTTTTGAAAAAGCCTTATGTTTTCACCTCCATTATCTCCGTCTTACTCACAGGATTCTTAGCTTGGAGCCTTCTCGAAGTATTTGTCATCCCCAGAGCCGCAGATCCTGAGGCGGAATATGAAACGCTGGATCTATCCAAATTTCCCCCTGCCACCTCCCCGGACGTGCCCGGTCAATCGGGTGGAAATACTATCACCCTTCCCCCCTCTTTTCTCCCCCAAGATCCCTCTACCGGAGATCCTTCCGGGCCCACAGAAGATATGGGGGGCGATAAGGTTGAATATCCGATCATTACTGACACAAGCTACAAGGATGAGCATATCAGTATCACCCTCTCCACCATTCGCCGCTATGACTCCAACATTCACGTAGCCGAGGTGATTCTGGATTCGCCCACCTATTTGAAAACAGCTTTGGCCAAGGATGAATTCGGTCAGAACATCAAAGAAAAAACTTCGGAGCAGGCCAAGCGAGTGGGCGCCATTTTGGCGATCAACGGTGATTTTTACGGTGCCAACAAGGAGGGATACGTGATCCGAAACGGTACGTTGTATCGTGACAGCATACGATCCTCCCGATTTGAAGATCTGGCCATTCTGTATGATGGTAGCCTATTTCCCTTTTATGAAAAGGATTATACCCCCAGAGATCTTCTCCATAAGTACGGAGCCATGCAGGTTTTAGGCTTTGGCCCCACTCTTTTGAAGGACGGACAGCTGGTGGTAGATACTGATACCGAAGTAAATATCTATCATGACAAATTGGGGAATCCCCGCACCATCATCGGCATTGTAGAGCCCGGTCACTATTTCTTCGTGGTTGCCGACGGACGTACCAAAGAAAGCTTTGGCCCTACCCTCTACCACATGGCATTGGTCATGCAGGAGTTGGGCTGTGACATCGCCTACAATTTGGACGGCGGTGGATCGGCCACCCTGTATTTCAACGGACGCGTGGTGAATTATCCTTCCACCGACGGCACCTATAAAGAAAGGAGTGTGAGCGACATTGTCTACATCGGTTATTGAGCCAAATCGCAGGCGAATGCGGCGTGAGACGATCACAGGGCTTTCCATGGGACTTTTATGTATCGTATTTACCCTGATCTATGAATTTTTCAGCCACGGGGCATTTTCTGTCCATATGCGGATGATGTGCTTATTCCCCTTCTTAGGCTGTGGTGTCTTAGGACTTTTATGCTTCGTTTCTCCCCTTTGGCGATATATAGATCGCTGGTGCTTCAATTTTTGGAACACCGCCATGGCCACCTTTACTTTGGGTCTTCTCTTCCGCGGAATCGTCAATATTTCGGGACGCTTTACCAAACTGGATCGTCTATACGTTATTCTCGGCATGATCTTGCTTGTCATCGCGTTGATTTTTGAGGTCATCGCCTTGTGTCAAAGGAGGAAAAAATCATGACGTCTTATGAAGGCTACGTCATCATTCCCGCGTATCATCCCGACCATGTACTCCCCCCCTCACCACCCGGGTCTGTAATCTGGGTTACCGCGTCATTGTTGTCAATGACGGCAGCGGTTCGGATTACGATTCCGTTTTCCACGCGTTGGATAGCCGCGTCATCTATTTGAACCATGAAATCAATCGCGGCAAGGGCGCTGCTCTCAAAACGGCGTACCAGCACATCCAAAGTTTAATTTCCGCTGACAATACCAGCCCCGTCATTGTCGGCACCATGGATGCCGACGGTCAGCATACGCCTGAGGATATGCAACGGGTCATGAACGCAGCGGCGGTAACTCTCGGGACACTGGCGCTGGGTGTCCGTACGGTAGACAAGCATATGCCCTTCCGCTCTCGTATGGGAAACGCCATCACAAGAGGGGTATTCCGTCTGTTGACCGGTGCTCGTGTGTCTGACACTCAAACGGGGCTTCGCGCATTTTCTTCGGATATGATTTCCTTTATGATCTCTATCGAGGGTGACCGCTACGAATACGAAATGAACGTTTTGTCAGCTACTGCCAAGCGATTTGGCACCAAGGGATTTTCCGAAGTGCCCATTGAGACCATTTACAGAGACCAAGAAAACTCCACCAGCCATTTTCATCCCGTAAGAGATTCCTTTCGTATTTACCGCCATCTTTTCAAGTTCGCCGGAAGCTCCTTGATATCCTTCCTGGTTGACTACGGCCTTTTCTGCCTGTTCTCTTGGCTGTTGGGACCATGGATTCCTCTGATGGCTGTGACGGTTGCCAACATCTCGGCCCGTATCATCAGCGCCGTGGTTAACTATAATCTGAACTGCCGCGTTGTTTTTGAAGGTAAGCCCACCCCAAAGAACGCTTTGGAATATGCGTTGCTTTGCGGATTTATATTGGCTGTCAACTGCAGTATTTTATACCTTTTGGGTCTGACCCCTATCCCTATCTGGATTTGTAAGCTGATTACCGAAGCCTGTATGTTCTTTGTCAGCTATATTTTTCAAAAAAAGATCATCTTTAAATCATCTAAGCCTTAAAGATCGGGAGGTAGTTCATGCTGAATCGGAGCACAATCCACACAGAGCTTTGTGTTGTCGGCGGCGGTCTTGCGGGTCTGTGCGCGGCCATTGCGGCTGCACGGGAAGGTCTTCACGTGGTACTCATGCAAGAGCGTCCTGTTTTAGGAGGAAACGCTTCCTCTGAGATTCGCATGTGGATTTGCGGCGCACACGGTGTCAACAACCGTGAAACAGGAATTATTGAAGAAATTGCTTTAGAGAACTGCAGCCGCAACCCCACAAAAAATTATTATATTTGGGATACAGTGCTGTATGATTTCGCACGCAGAGAAAAAAATCTAACCTTGCTTTTAAACTGTACTTGTATGGATGCCCAAACTGAGGACGGAGCTTTCCCTTATGAGCGAGAGAGAAAAATTCTTTCAGTCACAGGGTATCAAATGACAACCCAGACCTTTGTGGAGGTTTACGCGGACTATTTTGCGGATTGCTCGGGCGACAGTATTTTGGCACCTTTGACAGGCGCCGCTTTCCGTCACGGACGCGAAAGTAAAGATGACTACGGTGAGCCAACCCACGTTATACAAAAAGACAGTATGACCATGGGTATGAGCTGTCTCTTACAAGGAAGAGAAACAACCCAGCCTGTTGCCTTTACCCCGCCCTCCTGGAGTCTTCACTTGACATCCAAGGATTTTAAGGACCGTCATCTTGATATCTATAGTTCTTGGGAAAATTATTGGTACTTGGAGCTTGGGGGAAACTGCGATACCATTCGTGATACAGAAGATATTTCAAGGGAGCTTCTTCCTTTGGCGCTGGGTACGTGGGATTACATTAAAAATTCAGGCGAATACCGTGCTGACAACTGGGATTTGGAATTTTTGGGATTCCTTCCTGGGAAGCGAGAGTCCAGACGCATGATAGGAGAATATACCATCACTGCCAATGATATTCTGCATAACGTATCCTTTGAAGACACAGTTGCCTACGGAGGTTGGCCGTTAGACGATCATTTTCCTGCAGGCTTTTATCACAAGGGAGTTCCAAATACCAATATTTTGCCTCCCCTACCCTATCAGATTCCTTATCGCTGTCTATATTCCGCGAACGTATCCAATTTGTTCTTTGCAGGCCGCAACATCAGCATGACGCATATGGCCATGAGCAGTGTCCGCGTAATGGCCACCTGTTCTCTCTTAGGGCAGGCTGTAGGAACTGCGGCGGCAATAGCTCACAAATACGGTTTGCAGCCTCATGGTGTCTACCTATCCCACATGGAAGAACTACAGGATAGGCTCTTAGCGGCTGACTGTTATTTGCCCGGAAAAGCGAGAAAAATCAGTCCTCTTTGTATCCAAACACCGCTTGAAAACGGGCATAACGCTTTAAAAGACGGACGAGACAGGCCCATATCGCATGATCCTCATGATGTGTGCGGTCATATCATCCCTAATCGAATCCCTCTTGTCTACCGTTTTGAGAATCCCCAAAAGATCTCTTCGGTTCACGTGGTATTCGACAGCGATCTCAATCGAAACACACTGCCCGGAGATGCGTGTGAAAGAGAGCATACCATGCGATGCAATATCCGCCTTGACAGCCCTCAAACATTTGTTCCCCTGACACTCTGCAAGTCTTTTGTATTGGAAGCGGAAACTTCCGAAGGAATCATAGAAATTTTTCGCTGTGAAAAAAACCTGAAACGGGCGCATCATTTTATATTGGAACGTGAGGTAACGGCATTGCGCCTGATTTCCCTTGAGAACTGGGGCAACACCTCGGAAACAAGAATCTTCTCTTTTGACTTTCTTTAATGTTGGATCAATATGTACAAAACTCCCCGAGGATACAATCTCCTCGGGGAGTTTTTCATCTGTTCCATATCATGCACATCACCCATAGCTTATGGCATCACTTGTTTTCCGTATCTTCCCTCCGCAAAGAAGACTCTGTAGAAAATCCTTGGGGATAGCGGCGATTCAGCTTATCTATATTCATTTGGCAAACAGTCTCAAGGTCATAGCCGATGGCATAGGCAGTTTCGGCCAAGTACCATGCCACGTCGCCCAGTTCTTTGGCGATCTTATCTGTATCCAACGTATGTCCCTGCGCCAAATGTTTTTTTACGATGTCGATGACCTCTCCCGCTTCACCGCAAAGTCCCATGACACCGTTGATAAGGATGTCCTTGGAATCCAAGGCAGGATTGAGGGTAGCCATAGCAGCTTTTTGATATTCGTTGACGGTCATGAATGCCTCCTAATAGGGGAAATGTTTTGAGAATCGGATCCTATGGATAGGATAACACATATTTTGCTCAAAGTCAAGGAATATTTTTGGAAAACAACTTGCTTTTTCGGAGTATTGGTGGTATAATTTTTTTGTTTCAAATTTAAATTGTTGTTTAACTTACTAACTTTTCTCTCCTCGTCGAGAGAAAAGTTACAAAAGAGGCGCCGCTGAGGGATAGAACCTACGGTTCTCCCTCAGAACCCAACTCCCATCGTGACGCACGCC
>SVTB01000115.1 GCA_015064015.1 Oscillospiraceae bacterium
CCAGCCGAGTCCCAGCCAAAGGCCGCCGAAAATGAACCAAAGAATATTACCGATGAGTCTCATAGATACCCCCTGTGTGTATTTTTCTATCATTATAGCATATTTATATGCAGAAGTCAAGAAAAAATGATCCGGAGGATGCCTTGACATTATGCCATAAATGTGATAGAATATCAGTAACTTCAAAGGAGGTGTGACATGATGAAAAAATTCATGGCTCTGCTACTGTCTATGCTACTTTTAACCGGTCTATCTACTTGCTTTACCGCGTCTGCCGCCGGTGCCAATCTGATCCGAAACGGCGATTTTTCCAAACGCCTCAATAACTGGCAGACTTGGACCAACGACAACGCCACTTTTGAATACCAGAATTCCGGGGGTGTGAACGACAGCCCCTGCCTTCTTATCACTAATACCAAACCCGTGGCTGCCAGCGCTTTCCAGTATGTCAACCTGGAAAAGGGTAAGAGCTATCTCTTATCTATGGATGTGAAATATGAAGGCGTTTCTATGGAAGGTCCCGGTGTTACCCTTGGTTCCACGATGTATGATGCTGCCGCCAATAACATTGGTGAATCCATCAGCGCATCCCGTTATGGCACATCCGATGGATGGACCACCATGACCATGATTATTAAGATCGACAATGAAAACTGCAAAACCGTTAACGCGGGCCCCCGCCTTTGGTTCAGTACGGGTAAGGTCTGGGTGGATAACGTGTCCCTTCGCCTCATGGATATGTCTGACGTCAAGTCGGACACCTTTGAGATGACCCTTTCCGATACCCCCAACAAGTTCCCCGTGGACGCTTTGGGCGTGGAATGGGACCCCAAGCTCCTGCTCCCCTGCAATCTTGAAAAGGGTATTACCGAGGAAGATCTCGCCTTCATGAAGGATAAGCTGGACATCCTCGGCGTGCAGGCCGTCCGTATGATGATCATGCCCGAGTGGTTTGAGCCTCAGAATGATAACGGCGACCCCCTCTCCTTCAATGAGAATGGATTCAAACTGGAGAGCGATGACATCAAGACCACCTTGGCTTACCTCAAGGTCTGCCACGAGTTGGGCATAAAAGTCACCCTGACCTGGTGGGGCGCGGCGGCAGGCTCCTGGCTGGCCTTCCCCAACTGTAATGACTGGGTCTCCGCGCCCAACAACAAGGACGAGATTGCCGAGAATATCAGTTGGTTCATTCAGTACGTCAAAAACGAATTGAAATACGATTGTATCTATAACGTGATCCTTATGAACGAGCCCAGCTACGCCTTCCATGTGGAGGGCGGGGCTGTGGATTTCCCCTACTATGTTGAATGCTATAAGGCCATCCGCGCCCGTCTGGATGCCGATGGGCTGGAGAACATCCGCTTAGTGGGCTCGGACGATGCCCAAAGCTCAGGCTGGTATATGCAGAGCTATGATGCGCTGAAGGATGTTTGCGACGCCTTCAATTCCCATACCTACCAGTGGGCTTACGACACTCCCTACCTCGACACCATGGTGCAGGAGTTCGTGTCTACCCGCACCCAGTACGGTCATGATAAGCCTTTCTTCCTGGGTGAGTTCGGTGATGGCTCTCCCACGGGCGCATATTACGCCGCATCCGTGGAGACCTACGGCCGAGGTCTGTACCTGGCCGGCGGTGCTGTCAACGCCTTCAAGGCAGGCGCGTCGGGACTTTCCTACTGGGGTCTCCATGATGTGTACTACTACATCAACGATCAAGGCGGCGATAACGGCGGTCTCATGGAGACAGGCCTCATCGGCTATAAGACCGACGGCGCGTGGAGATTCCGTCCTTCCTACTATGCCTGGGGTCTGCTGTGCAACTATATCCCCTTCGGCTCTCAGGTCTACAACGTGACGGGTGATAACGGTGACGTCATTGACACCGTGGCTGTCAAGACTCCCGAGGGCAAGTGGTCGATTGTTGCTGTCAACCGCTCGGGCGTGGAGCAGACCGTGAAGGTCTCCGCCCCTGCCATTGGCGTGTCCATGAACGAATATCTGTTCTCCGAAACCACCCTTCCCACCGACGGCTCTATGATTGCCCCCTCAGCCGTGTCCACCCCAGCCAACGGCGTGTATACCGTTACTCTCCCCGCCTGGAGTTTCAAGGTGCTGTCCAATATCAACGAGGTGATAGTATCTCCCGCAGAGACAGATACCTCCCTTGAAAATGAGACGGTGACCGAGCCTGCGAATACCGAGGAGCCGGATACCGAGGCGGAAAGCGAATCCCAAGGTGCGCAAGAATCCGCAGAGACTACGCCTGTAAAGGAGCCTGGGGAAACTTCTCCTGCCACATCGCTACCTGCAGATGACGGCGGTTGCGCATCTATTGTCGGTGCAGCTGCCGTGGTAGCTGCCCTGCCTGTTGTAGCCTTCGGTTTGAAACGAAAAAAGGAACAGGATTGATCCTGTGATTCCTAAAATATTTTAGCGGCACTTCCAACGGAAGTGCCGCTTGGCGTATGATGGCGGATATCGTCATGAAAAATAACGAAATTCTCCATTTATTTTTCAAAAACCTATTGCCAAAATGCAGAAAATAAGGTATAATAAAAATGTATGCAGATTTTCTGCAACAGCAACACGTCAAAAAATAATTTGCATAAATTTTAGGAGGTTCTCACTATGAATCAGAACGAGCGTTATCTCTCCGCTAAGGAAATGTACGCCAAGATCGGTGTTGACACCGAGGCTGCTCTGGCCAAGCTCCAGAACATCCGCATTTCCATGCACTGCTGGCAGGCAGACGACGTCCACGGCTTCGAGGGCATGGGTGCTCTGACCGGCGGTATCCAGACTACCGGTAACTATCCCGGCATTGCCCGCAACCCCGAGGAGGTCTTCGCTGATCTGGACAAGGCCCTGTCCCTGATCCCCGGTACCCACAAGATCAACGTCCACGCCAACTACGCCATTGGCGAGCCCGGTGAGGTTATCGAGCGCGACAAGCTGGAGCCCCGCCACTTTGCTAAGTGGGTCGAGCTGGCTAAGAAGCACGGCTGCGGTTTGGACTTCAACCCCACCATCTTCTCTCACCCCATGGCCAAGGACGGCATGACCCTGTCCCACCCCGACAAGGAGGTTCGTGACTACTGGGTCCGTCACACCATCGCTTGTATCCGTATCTCCGAGTACTTCGCCACCGAGACCGGCTACCCCTGCGTCATGAACATCTGGACCGGCGACGGTACCAAGGATATCCCCGCTGACCGTATGGGTCCCCGCGCTCGCTACGCTGACTCCATCGACCGTGCCCTGGCTTGCGGCTACGATAAGTCCAAGGTCTACGTTACTGTCGAGTCCAAGGTCTTCGGTATCGGCGTTGAGGCTTATACCGTCGGTTCCGGCGAGTTCTCCCTGTGCTACGCCATCTCCCGCGGCATTACTCCTCTGATGGATAACGGTCACTACCATCCCACCGAGGTTGTCTCCGACAAGATCCCCGCGCTCCTTTGCTTCTCCGACAAGATCGCTCTCCACATCACCCGCCCCATCCGTTGGGACTCCGACCACGTGGTCGCTTTCGACGATGAGACCCGCGAGATGATGAAGGAAGTCGTTCGTTGCGACGCTCTGGATCGTGTGTTCCTGTCCACCGACTATTTCGATGCTTCCATCAACCGCGTTTCCGCTCTGATTATCGGTATGCGTAACGTTCAGAAGGCTCTGCTCAACGCCCTCCTAACGCCCAACGAGGATCTGAAGGCCCTGCAGGATGCCGGCAATTACTCCAGGCTGTTCGCTCTGCAGGAGGAGTACAAGCTCATGCCTCTGGGTGACGTTTGGGCTGAGTTCTGTGTCAGAAACAACGTTTGCCCCTGCAACGACTGGTACAAGGAGATCGAGAAGTACGAGGATGAGGTTCTCTCCAAGAGAGTTTAATTTTCAGTACATAAAAAAACACCGCCGAGTGATCGGCGGTGTTTTTTGTTAGAATCAGGGGTTATTTTTCAATGACGTCCCCATCGGTACAATGAACTGTGACGTTGTGCTTCATGTGATGATGTTTATAGAAACTTATGTTATCCCACTCTTTTTTGGTGCCGCCAAAGTGGATGACACGAAGCTGAGGCATATAAGAATCAGACACAAAAATATGGAAATTGGGCACCGATAGGGTCAGCTCGTTCAGAACGTCAAAATCCCTGAGCGTGATGTACTGTGTATTGTATTTGTTATCAGGATCCTGATTTCTGGTGGAAACACCCGAAAGGATCGCGGTGGTTACGGTTTTGCTGCCCGAGCCGAATTTGCTGACAAAAACGGCACAACCTTTAAAATAAGTCAGAGAGGTACAGCCCTCAAAGGTGTTCTTAACCTCGTAAGCATCTATGGTTGACGGAAGAATGGCAGAGGTCAGCGCGGTGCAATCTTTGAATACCTCATCGCCGAAATGGAGAACGCTTTCGGGAATGAAAATTTCTTTCAGCGCGGTGCAGCCCGCAAATGCACGATAACCGACAGAAGTGACGCTGTCAGGCACCGTGATCTCGGTCAGACCGCTATTGGCAAAGGCATAGGGGTAAATGTGTTTCAAACCTTCGGGTAGAGATAGGGTTTTGAGCGATACGCAATCCGCGAAGGCACTATTGTACAAGGTTTCAAAATTCGAGCCAAAGACTACCTCGGACAGGGAAGTGCAACCTCGGAAAGTGCTGAACATGATGCTGGAATCACAAAGCAAAGTCACCTTCCTTAGGGCGGTGCAATCCTGGAAGGGACCTTTATCGTCGTTGTTGAAATAGAAGAACTCATATTCATCCGACGACAGGACGGTAGAAGGAATCGTTACCTCGGTAAGAGAGGTGCAACCGTGAAAAGCGCCAATGTCCAAGATCTCCAGCCCGTGAGGCAGGGAGAGGCTTGAAAGAGAAGTACAGCCGCCGAAAGCGTTTTCTCCAATGTAGGTCAAACTGTCAGGCAGATTCACAGATGTAAGGGAGGTGCAGTTGTAGAAAGCCCGCCCGGCGATTTCTTTCAGGTTGCTTGAGAACCTGACCTCCTCCAGAGCGGTGCAGTTCTCAAAGGCCTTGCCGGCAATGACGGTGACGCTGTCGGGGATGGTCACGCTCTTGAGGTTTGGACGATTCATAAAGGCATACATATCAATGGCGGTCACGGGCTTGCCCATGTAGGTTTCGGGAATGACCACGTGCTCGGGATGATCCTTGGCCAAACGATCCACATAGTAGATGTCCTCTCCGTGGGCCTTGAAGGTCAACCCCGATTGCTGGGCAGTTGCGTGAGAGATGATGTAGGGCAGGATCATAACTATAGTGACAATGATGGCAATGACCGATAGAACGGTACCGATAATGCCACACACAACACCCGCCGTGGCCATACCCGAGGTATTTTTCTTCTTTTTGGCAACGAGACCGAAAACCAACGCGCACACGGCGGCGGCCAAAGAAAGGATGGGAATGGACACGATGCCACACACCATGGAGGCAATGCTCAATCCCCGCGCGGGTTGCTTGGGAGGCGCAGGAGGATATGCGCTGGGCATATCGTATCTTGGCGGTTCATAGGGATTGTAGTTCATAGGTTTCTCCTAAAAAGACAGTAACATATAGTTTGGATTCTACTTATATAAACGCGATTTGAATAGAAATCTTACGGAAATTGAAAAAAATTAAAATTCAATCTTCCTTTTCAGTAATATCTCCATCAGAACAATGCACGGTTAGGGTATGATCCTTCCGGGATTGGAGCCAATCCTCTGCCTTTTCCACGGCTTGCCAATCCGCTACCGTCCCCGTATAAGTAATCTCGGTGAGAGCATCGCAACCGTAAAAGGTGACAAATTCGATCTTGTCAAACTCGCCCGCCACCAACGTGACAGAGGACAGCTTTCCCTTGGCCATGTCGTTCAAATGCTTCATGGGACCTGTGTAGCTTGTAAGATTGGTCAATTCGGAAAAAGCCTCGGCACCAATGGTCTTGATTCCGTCGGGCAGGGTTACCGATGCAAGCCCCGTGCATCCCTTGAAGGCAGATTTTCCGATTGTTGTCACATTTTCGGGAATGGTGACTTCGGTTAGGAGTTTACAATTTTGAAAAGCCCAATCTCCAATCTCACTAAGCTCCGCAGGCAGTTGAATGGCCGAAAGCCGTTGACAGTTGGCAAAGGCAGACGCACCAATGGAAACCACCCCATCGGGGATGAGCACCGAGGTCATCATCACCGTACCCTCAAAGGCCATATCCCCAATGGCGGTGACTTTGCGGTCAAGATAGGTGTCGGGGATGGTTACCACGGCTTCATTTTTGCCGTTATAGGCGGTAACCGTCAGTTGGCTGGCTGACGTTTGTTGATATGTGAAAGGGTTTTTATCATTCCCACCGCAAGAAATGAGCGAGAACAGCATCAACACACATAAAAACACCAAAAAGTTTTTTTTCATTGTATCAGTTCCTTTCAATTTTTAATGACAGAACAGACCTTGATGCCATAATATTGGAAGCACACCGCAGCGCTCTCACTGATCTGCTCGCCGCTGACCACAATGGGCACAGCGGGAGGGCATCCCACCGTCGCTGCCGCCAGCACCCGACCGATACATTCGGACACGGGCAACGTCTCCGAAGGAGAC
Source organism: Oscillospiraceae bacterium (assembly GCA_015064015.1). Classification (GTDB taxonomy): domain Bacteria; phylum Bacillota; class Clostridia; order Oscillospirales; family CAG-272; genus CAMEON01. The sequence goes on from SVTB01000115.1 coordinate 6,606, forward strand.
AGCATGGCCTCACGGATGGTCATGGCACGCTTGGGATGAGTTAATGCGGGAGGACACAGCGCAAGTGCCTCGCGGCGTGGGAGAGACAGAAGCACATCGGTCATCCGCTCAAGATCCAACTCGGTGATGGCCGGGGTGATCATCATGACCAGATAATCGGGATCGGCAAATTCACATTCGATGCCATGATCTCGCAAATGCCGGGCGATCTCCAAGCCCGTGTATCCGAATAAACGGGGGTACAAGGTCAGCTTTAAGGGCTCGTCACCCTGCATGGCATTGATGCCGTGTGCCATCAGCTTGACCCGACAGGCTTCCACTCGCTTGGCTGTTTTCATCAGGGAAGGGGCGAAATCCTTGCTTGCCAGCACCGCGTTGACCATGTCCAGCGATTGCAGGATCAGATAGGACGGGCTGGTGGATCCGAATAAAGCAAGAGCCTGCTTGACCTGAGAACGCAGATCCAAGGGTAGATGCGTCCCAATGTGCAGATATGCCCCTCCTGTCAGCACGGGCAGGGTCTTGTGGGCGGAATCACAGCAGATATCTGCCCCCAAATCCATGGGGTGCAGAGAAGGGGATAGAAATTTCAGATAGGCCCCGTGGGCGTTGTCTACCAAGAGAAGCACGCCGTGCTTGCGGCAGACATCGGATAGACGTTTAATGTCCAATACATTACCCAAATAGTCGGGAGAGGTCAGATACACCGCCGCAGGCTTGATCTCGTAAGAGGAAAGCACCGCGTCCAACCGGACGGGGGAAATATCACAAGATAGATACCATCCCTCGGTAGGATACAACCAATCCACGTCCAAGTCCAAAAGTGCCGCCGCGGACAAAAAAGTCTTGTGAGCGTTTCTCCCTGCCAAGATGAGGGGACGGTCAACACCCCTCTCCTTTGCGTAAAGCAGGGTCAAATAGAGCATCGCCCGAATGCATTGGGACGAGCCTTCGGTGGAGTAGTAGGTGGGGCAACCGAACAGCGCGCTTGCGTTCTTCTCGCTTTCGCGGATGATGCCGTCGGCCTCGTAGAGGCTGTCAGCACCCACCACTTCGGTGATGTCAAAGGCCTCGAAGCCCAGTAGGGGTGTCCCCTTGTGGCCGGGCATATGGAGGCGCATGGAGTTGCTCTCCGCGTAAGCGCGGACGAAATCAAGGATGGGGGTGTTCATGATAGCCTCCTTTCGGGTAAAGAGTGCATTTTTTTGGTATATATCCTTTTTATTT
>SVTB01000116.1 GCA_015064015.1 Oscillospiraceae bacterium
AACCAAAACACCGCCATGACAGGAGATCTCCACCACATCCTCCCCCGTAAAGGAGTGCGGAGCGGGAAAATAAACGCACAAAACGTCATCCAAAACCTCTCGGTTATCAGGAGACACGATCTCTCCGTACACCATGCTCCGCGCGGGGGCATGAGACAAAGACGGATATCGAGAAGATTTTGGTCGAAAAATCTTTTGCGTGATGGCCAAGGCATCTGCACCCGACAAGCGGATCACAGCTACGCCTCCTTTGCCAAACGGGGTGCTGATGGCGGCAATGGTATCAAAATTTGTCAAAATTCCACTTCCTTTGTGTCTAACACCTTCATTATATCACATAAAAGTTGTCCTGTCAACAACTTTTTCTTGTAGAGCGGAAGTCGGGCGCCTATCATATACGCTCGACTTCCGCCGATCAAAAGGCCGTCATTTCATGGCCATATACGTCGGACGGAAAGAGCTTCTATCCGAATGTGTCTTTTAGCCTTTTATTCCTCGTCAGTCGAGAGATCAGGCACAGCAAACAGATCGTCCTTTGCGGGAGCCTCCACCGTCACAGTCTCCTCTTCGGAGTAGGTAGCGGCTGAAAGATCAATGTCAAAGGGATCCTTCACATCATCCTCATCAAAAGTAGAGGTGGTGGGCATCACGCGGCCGGAGCCGGCCAGGGGATCTACCACAGCACCGCTACTCTTACGGCGGCGACGGTTGCGGGAGCGGCCGGACTTTTCGCCATTGCCGCCTGCGGCCTTGATAGCCTCATTTTCGGGCATATCCTCATCCTCCAAGAAGATGACGATGCGGCGATTATTATCCGTGCCGATGGAGTTGGTGGTGACACCGTCCATATGCTGAATTTCAGAGTGGATGATGCGGCGCTCATAGGGATTCATGGGCTCCAGCATGATACTCTTCTTATACTTGAGCACTTGGCTTGCCTTTTTGCGAGCCAAAGCGCGGAGAGCGTCCTCACGCTTGGCGCGGTAAGACTCTACATCCACGGTAATACGGGCATACTCACGCTTCTCGCCCTCTTCCTTCTTGTTGGCGGCGAGATTCGCCAAATATTGCAGCGCATCCAAGGTGTCGCCATGGTGGCCGATCAGCACGCCTGCGGCATCACCATCCACGGTAATAACCATATCGTCGTTATCTCCGGGGTGCATAGCGACGGTTACATCCTGCAGACCCATGTTAGCCACCAGATTGGTGATGAACTCATAGGCCATGCGCTCGCTGTCCTTAACGGTGGAGGGGTCTACGTTTTCGTAGGTTTTGCGAGCCTTGGGAGGATTCTGACGGTTCTTATTCTTGGGCTGACGAACGGGCAGCTCGCCGGGCAAATGTTCTTCTGCAACTTCTGCTTCGGTGATATCGGCGGTCACCTCGGTATTTTTGGGCGCGCGGTCACGGCGGTCACCGCGGCGGTTATTGCGATTACGGCGCTCCTTTTTTTCGACGGGAGCATCGGGGATTTGATAAACGGCCTTGATGGTGGCATCCACAGAGCCGAAGCCGAGGAAGCCCTTACGGCCCTCGTTGATAACAGTGATAAACAGCGCAGACTCGCTGGGAGCGCCCAGCTCCTCCACCGCCTTGGCGATGGCTTCTTCCTTTGTCTTGGCGCTGACTTCAATTTCTTTTTTCATGGTTACAATATCCTTATCTGTAATGTCGGGTTTAACCGTTAGAATTTTCATCAGACTCGTCTGCCACGTATGCGGCAGCGGTATCGACAGGCTCGTCTTCCTTGGCCTTCTTGGTCTTCTTGTTCTTGGGTTCACGGACAGGTGCGTCATCCTTCAGGGTAGCATCACCCAAGTACGCGCCCTTGGCTTCTTCGTGGGTGGAATCTTCCTCCTCCACGTAGTCGCCCTTCTTTGCCTGAGGCAGCGGCTCCAAATCGTCCTCGTCATCGATGTGGTGCAGAGAACGAACGTTGGGATTCTTCGTGCCGCTCTTCTTCACAGGACGATTCTTTTCCTTCGCGGCCAATTCCTTTTCGGCGGCCTTGAAATCAGCCTCGGTAAACTGAGGCAGGGGCATAGCCTTGGCAATGATCCACTGCTTGACCATACCAAAGACGCTCTTGATGCCCCAGTACAAACCGACGGCGCCGGGCACGATGAAGGTGAAGAAAGCACTCATAGCGGGCATCATGATATTCATAGTCGCGTTAGAACAACCGTTTTGAGGATCGTTGGCGGTAGGCTGGAAGGACAGTTTGCGGTTGACCTTCATGCTGACATAATACAGGGCAAAGGTCACCACAGGGATGAACAACAGCCAGGGATTTTCAATGCCGGGGTTTAAGCCAAAGTTGGCACCGAACAAGGAGAAATCGGGGATACGATTCATCATGGGCTCCAGAGCCTCGGCACAAGCCTGACCGTTGGAGAGATAAGCGAAGTTGGGCATACCGTTCATGATGGCATCACTCAAGCCGTCGGCGCGGATATGAGACAGAATCTCAATGGTACCGGACTTGGAAGTCAATTCCAGGCCAAGACCGCCTGCGGCCTTGGAGGCCGTAGCAAACTGGGTCAGCGCGGAGATCAGGCCGTCGGAAGCGCCCATGATATACTTCAGGGGGTTGATAACAATGTTATACAGCGCGATGATGACAGGGAAAGTAAGCAGCAGAGGCCAACAACCCGCCATGGGGCTGAAGCCTTCCTTCTGATACATTTCAGCCACTTCCTGAGAAGCCTGCTGTTGGGTTTTCTGATCGTTTCTGCCGGCGTACTTCTTGCGGATGGCCATTTCCTTGGGGCGGAGTAAGGCCTGCTTACGAGAGTTTTTCTGTTGGTAGATACCCAAAGGCAGCATGATGATCTCCACCACGATGGCGAAGTACACGGTACCCAGGATAAAGCTACCGAAGCCGGGGACGTTAATGAGCCATTCGAAGCCCAAAGCGACCCAGTGCTGAATCATGGTGAAGAATCCCATGCTCTGATCAATGGTGACGGTGGTCTTCAAGCTGTTGACCAAATCCTCCACGTCATAAGCATTCATCTTCTCATATTTCCAGGCATTTGCCAACTCAAAAGCCTGGTACTTGATGGCGTTATAGCCATACTCGCCCACCTTATCCTTATTGGGCGCGGGAAGCTCATCGTCATTAAAGCCTTCAGCGGTCATATCATAGCCGTTGAGAGCCGCCACCAGATATTCTCTGATCTGATGACTCTTTTTGCTGGAGGCAATGGCAGTCGCCAAGGTATTGATGTCGTTGCTGTCCAGATTGTTGTTGTCGTCTACGGTGATGGTCTGCGCCTTGAGAGCGGCAACCGTGTTACCTCCTGCGCAGGCGGTCAGCACGCCACCCAGCATCGTCAACACCAGCAGGGCCAGCACAAGTCTTACGGCTATGGCCGAAAGACGGGTTTTCGGGAATTTTGGGATGATATGCTTCATTTTTAATACCAATCCATTCTGTAATTTGTTGCGAAATTCCGTGATACGGAATGGGTTTTGCGGCTCCTCGATTGACTTTGGCCGCTGTGTTTATCGGTTTAGGCACGAGGGCCTTCCGACTCGGTTTTTGTGGTTGATTCCGCTTCCTCGTTTGCGTTGAGATGCTCACAGGATGTCTCTGCCGTGTCACAGGGCACGTCTCCCAAAGGAATCTTGGGAAGCTCGTCCTGCATACGGCGGAACGTACTCCAGCGCATGGGCAAGGTTCGGAATCCCTCCTCGGGTACAGGATCGTAACCCGCGGGGGAGAGAGGACTGCAACGCAAGATCCTCCAGACCATCAGCACAAACCCCGCTATACACCCTCTTTTCTCAAATGCTTCCAGCGCATAGGCGGAGCAGGTAGGGGTGAAGCGACAGCAGGGAGGCTTCAGGGGTGATATCCGCTTACGATAAAAGCGGATCATGGCCATGAAAATTCTTTTCATGCCTCAGGTTCGGTGTGTTTCCCCTCTTGCCGGCCGGATGTGCTTGTGGGGGACTCAAACATATCCAGTTTTTTGAAAATATAATACAATTCCGCGGCCACGGCACTGCTCTTTTCTTGTTCGATTCCCTTTCGGGTCGAAATCACGATGAGATACCCCGTTTTCAGCGGACGTTTTTTCCGCACTTCTGCAAGACCTGCCCTCAAGATCCGTTTGACTCGGTTTCTTTCCACGGCGCCACCTTCCCGTTTGGGAACCGACAAACCAACTCGATTCAAGTATTGCTTCTGCGGATTTGCCTTCATCAGCCGCTTGGCGTGAAGATCCTTTAGGACACAGACCGTCACAAGACGCCCCGACCATCGCTGGCCGCGGCGAAAGGTTTTTTGATACAGGTGATTCTCTGTGATGGCAATATCCTTCATGGCTTTGTTTCCTTTTGAGGCTCTGCCTCAAACTCCGCTCAAGAAACTTTTTGCAAAAAGTTTCTTGAGAATCTTCAAAAACTGTTAAACTCTCAAAAATCGAAAAACCTCTTGACAAGAAAAAACCCCGAGGAAAGACAGACACAGCTAACATCAGTTCCATCAGTCATCGGCGGTTTTTCTATGGCAAAACGATCGAATCATGGCTTCGGGTTCTGCCTTCTTGGAAAGGTAGGCACACGGACCGTGCGCACTCATTCCGCTGATCAATAGGTCAGTCTCTTTCTGCCCTTAGCGCGTCTTCTCTTGAGAACGTTTCTGCCATCAGCAGTTCTCATTCTCTTTCTAAAGCCGTGCTCCTTCTTTCTCTGTCTCTTTTTAGGCTGGTAAGTTCTGAGCATTTCAGTGCACCTCCTTCATAATTTGTGGGTGGCGTATATATCGCATAGGGTAAGATTTTTCCTGTCGGGTTACGGGAAAATTCAACCTCCGATACGCTTTTATGCCTACTCATGGCATTGACCCTTACATTATAACCGAAAAGGCTCCTGTTTGTCAAGGGGTTTTTAAAAATTTTTTCAGCTTTTGCTATGTTTTTTGATTGGTACGCTTGGTTTTTTTGTTTTTTCTCTGTTAAAACCGCCATTTGACAAAAAATCCCACCCGAAAGATATCGGGTGGGATAAAAAATCGGATATTGATGATTCGTGAAAAATCAGTTTTCCTTCTTCTTCAATACAACTGCTGCTGCGGCAGCCATAAGAAGCACGGCAACGGAGCCAAGTGCAGAAGCGCAACCGCTACCGCTCTGATCGTCATCGGGCTTGTCGGTGCCCTGATTGTCGGGAGCCGTGGTAGGAGCCTCGGTGGGTGCTACGGTTGCTTCTTCGGTGGGTACTACGACAGGAGCATCGGTGGGAGCGTCGGTAGGATCGGGCTCATCCTCTTCCTCATAGAATTCAGCTTCATAGAGTTCGGTAGGATCGTTCTGGTAGAACTTGATCCAGGCGATATCGATGGTCTCCTGAGCCGATTTGCTGGAGTATGCGAAGGGTACGAGACCGATATTAAGAATAAAGTGCTGCCAGTTAGCTTCTCCGGTCATGTAGAAGATCATGGTGTGCCATTCACCGTCGGTACCGATGGTATCTACATAACAATTTTCAGGATCGTGCTCCTTAGCGTAGACATTACGGAAAATAATACCCAGATCCTCGCCCTCAGGAGAGGAGGTGCGGTATCTGACCACGATATAGCCACCCTGATCGGCAACCAGGTTTGTGGGGTACTTGGTGCTGTATACGTAAGCATATTCCTCGTTGGCCAAGGAGGTGATGCGCATGAAAGACATATCACCTTCAGTGATGAAATCAACGCCGGCGTTATCGCCCTCAAAAGTCTTGACTGCGTTCTCGTCGCTCAGGTCGACGAACTCTCTGAGACCGTATTCTTTATCTTCCTCGCTCATGCCGGGAATCTCCTCGATGGGACGATCCACATTGTCGGGCATACCCTCGAAGGTCACGCGGGCGAAATACTTGTTCTCTTTACCGGAGTAGGGGCCACCGATACCATGGCAGAAAGCCACCTGCCAGGTGTCATAAGAACCGGCGCTTTCGCCATTGACGGAAAGCAACCAAGCGAAGTTGATCGCGTCACCGTTTTCAACGAGGCGATCCTTCAGACCCAAAGCGGTCTGCAAATGGATACGAAGCTCATAAATGAGCACCTGATTTTCCTCGTCGTAGTAACCGGCGAAATCATCCTCTGCGCTGGGCAGATATTGGACGTTACCCCAAGAAGCGGTAATGGGTCTGTTGGTCTCGCTGTGAACACCATAGCCCAACTCTACGTAGCTGGAATGCTTACCCGTAGCGTTCACGTCGGCAATACCGACCTGCAAACAGTTGTAAGCCCACAGGAACATATCACCGCCCTGATCTTCGGGAGTACACTTGAAGCCGTTGATCAGATTTACTTCAAAGGCCAGATACAGGTATTTGCCGTCCCAACCCCAATAAGGCTTGAAGAAGTCGCCCTGGGCTGCTTCGTAGAACATCTGGAATTCTTCTTCAGTATTGGCCATACCACCGTTCACGTTATCGGTAGAGTTAGCCATGTAAGCCATGTAGTCCTCGTACATTTCAAAAGGAACGTACTCGTTTCTGCTGATGGTACCATCGAGCTCAGGCTCGATGTGCAGATAGGGAACTTCCCATGCGATATCGCGCTCACCGGCTTCACCGGCAAGAACCTCTTCGGCCTTGGCGGAGTCCTCGATCCAGAAGCCCTGTAAATCCACAGGGGCGGCAGAGATCGCGATCGTACCGCAGATCATCAGCGCCGCGATACAAAGAATCAAAACCAAATACTTTTTCATGTAAATTTTCTCCTTAGAAACGATTTCACACCGCCACAGACAGCGTGTTACTTACATTATAGCACAAATCTAAATTTTGTCAATAGTTTTGTTCGCGGTTTTGTGTATTTTGCCAAAAGTTTTGATTACAAAACCGTATACTATCCCTTGAACAAAAAGTTGATCCGAAATTAAAAGCTACTGTTGCGCATAGAAAAACCCCGCCGTGGAAACCACAGCGGGGCAATTCTCTATTGAGTTCTATAATTAGATCTCAGCGAAGTACTTGATGGTGCGGACCATCTGAGAGGTGTAGCTGTTCTCGTTGTCGTACCAAGAAACAACCTGAACCTGGTAAGTGTCGTCGTCGATCTTAGCCACCATGGTCTGAGTGGAGTCGAACAGAGAACCGTAGGTAATACCGATGATATCGGAGGAAACGATCTGGTCCTCGTTGTAGCCGAAGGAAGCGGAAGCCTGAGCCTTCATAGCAGCGTTGATGCTGTCAACGGTAACGTCAGTGCCCTTAACAACGGCAACCAGGATAGTGGTGGAACCGGTGCAGGTAGGAACACGCTGAGCGGAGCCGATCAGCTTGCCGTTGAGCTCGGGGATAACCAGACCAATAGCCTTAGCAGCGCCGGTGGAGTTGGGAACGATGTTCTGAGCACCTGCGCGAGCGCGGCGGAGGTCACCCTTTCTGTGGGGGCCGTCCAGGATCATCTGGTCACCGGTGTAAGCATGAACGGTGGTCATGATACCGGACTGGATGGGATATGCGTCATTGAGAGCCTTAGCCATGGGAGCCAGGCAGTTGGTGGTGCAGGAAGCAGCGGAGATGATCTTGTCGTCAGCGGACAGGGTCTTCTCGTTAACGCCGTAAACGATGGTCTTCAGATCCTTACCTGCGGGAGCAGAGATAACGACCTTCTTAGCGCCTGCGTTGATGTGAGCCATGGACTTCTCGGTGGAGCAGTAGAAACCGGTGCACTCGAGAACAACGTCAACACC
>SVTB01000117.1 GCA_015064015.1 Oscillospiraceae bacterium
CCGACAGCTCAGAGGGCTTTCTCTCCATGAGGTTGTCGATCTGCACCAGCTTGGCGGCCTCATAGGCGCGCTCGATCATCTGCTCCTTGGTCAGCTTATCCGCGCCCTTGAGGTTCTGCAAGGGGAACATGATGTTCTGCTTGACCGTCATGTGGGGATAGAGCGCATAGTTCTGGAATACCAGACCTACACCACGGTTTTCGGCAGACAGCTCGGTCACGTCGTCTTCACCGAAAAAAATCTGTCCACCCGAAGGCTTCTGCAGACCACTGATCATGTACAGAGTGGTACTCTTACCACAGCCCGAAGGACCCAAAAGACCGATCAGCTTTCCGTCGGGGATCTCAAAAGTGAAGTCGTTGACCGCGATCACCTCTTCACCGGCCTTTTTGTTGCGGCTGGGGAAGATCTTGGTCAGATTTTGCAAAACAACTTTCATTGTTTCCTTCCTTTCTAACGTTGCGTTTATGTTATTTTAAAAAGTTTACCAAGAGCAGGAGATTATTCTTTTTGGCTTTCTACCGTTTCCGCATGAATGCGCTTTTTGTAAGCCAAAAGTTCTTCCGGCGTGTCAAAAATCATCTGGCTGGCAAAGTCCACGGTAACCGTCTGTGCCAGAAGATCATGGATAGGCGTGCGTGCGCGGGTCGCCGCTATCAGAATGATCTGGAAAAGCAATAGTGCCAATATGACAAGGAAGCCAAAGAAACCCATGATGCCAAAGAAGGACATCACAAGAATCAGCGCGGGCACCAGTGTTTCCACCGTACATTTACCCAACACCGTGCGCACAAACATAAGGAAATGAGGAACTCTAATACCGTCCATACGCATGACTCCGATGCCAAAGGCCTTTTTGCCCAGCGTCTGTCCGTTTTTCAGGATCAAAGGAATGAAAAATTCCAGCAAAAGATACCCTAAAAGGATAGAAAAAACCGTAATGATCAAAGCGCTGTTAAACAGGATGTTCTGGATACGTATAGCTTCGGGATCCTGACCGAACGCCTCATTGGCTTCTATATAAATTGATTGCTTTTCAGGAGGCATCTCTTGAATATCCTCCGCAGACACATCAAGGGAGATGTCGTAGCGCTCTTCGTATTCATGTCGCTTTTCTTCCATACGCTCAACATAACCGTCATAGTCAAGAACCGCCGACAGCATCCACGCCATGCCGGTAGCAACAATGAGCAGTAAAATCAAGTCCAACAGGGCAGCCGATATTCGCTTCCACATACCGGCTTTTTGGAAATCATACACGGTCAAGCCCTCCTCTCGCATTTTGAGCATAGTTATAAATCATACATAGTTATTATACCACAAGTCAAGGTAAAAAAACAACTGTTTTTAGACAATTTTCGCTTTTTCGGCATAGTGCTCAATTTATGCCGTCACAACGAAGATTTTTGACGGTCGATTTAGGCAATTTGATGGTTGCCTTCATGCGCACAAAAAACAGGCCGTAAAAATACGGCCTGTTTCAAGTCAATCAACGTTTGGTGTGTCAAAGCTCCACCGCGGGCAAGCCTGCCAATCCCTTGGCAATTTCCTCATCGGAGGGAACATAATCAGTCATGACACCATTGTGGAATTTTTCATAAGACATCATATCAAAATATCCGGTACCTGTCAAACCGAACAAAATGGTCTTCTCTTCCCCGGTTTCTTTGCACTTCATAGCCTCGTCAATGGCCACCTTAATGGCATGAGAGGATTCAGGCGCAGGAAGAATACCCTCCACTCGGGCAAACTGCTCGGCGGCGGCGAAAACTTCGGTTTGTGCTACGGTGGTGGCCTCCATAAGCCCGTCTGCATACAACTGAGACAAGGTGGGGTTCATGCCATGGTAGCGGAGACCTCCCGCATGGGTAGGCGCGGGGATGAAGTTGCTACCTAAGGTATACATTTTTGCCAACGGGCATACCATACCCGTATCGCAGTAGTCATAGGCATACTTACCGCGGGTAAAGCTGGGGCAGGAAGCAGGCTCAACGGCAATGATGCGATAATCGGCCTCACCACGGATCTTTTCGCCCATGAAAGGAGCAATCAGACCACCCAGGTTAGAACCGCCGCCGGCGCAACCAATGATAATATCGGGCTTAATACCATACTTATCCATCGCTGCCTTGGTCTCCAGACCAATGATGGATTGATGGAGCATGACCTGGTTCAGCACACTACCCAGCACATAGCGATAGCCCTCCATGGAGGTAGCCTTTTCCACGGCCTCAGAAATGGCGCAACCAAGACTGCCGCCGGTACCGGGATGGGCCTCTAAAATTTTGCGTCCCACTTCGGTTTCTGTCGAAGGAGAGGGGGTGACGGATGCGCCGTAGGTACGCATGACCTCGCGGCGGTGCGGCTTCTGCTCATAGGAAACCTTCACCATGTAGACCTTACAGTCCAAGCCCAGGTAAGCACACGCCATGGACAATGCGGTGCCCCATTGACCCGCACCCGTTTCGGTGGTCACACCCGTGAGACCCTGATTCTTAGCATAATAAGCTTGGGCGATTGCGGAATTAAGCTTATGGGAGCCGCTGGTATTATTTCCTTCAAATTTATAATAGATCTTCGCCGGAGTTTGCAGTTTTTCCTCCAAACAGTACGCGCGCACCAAAGGAGCGGGGCGGTACATTCTGTAGAAATCCAAAATCTCCTGCGGAATTGGATAGTAGGCGTTCACATCATCCAGCTCCTGCTTGACAAGCTCCTCGCAGAAAACAACACCCAATTCCTCAGCCGTCATGGGTTGCTTGGTCTCCGCGTTGAGTAAAGGCGAGGGCTTGTTTTTCATATCGGCGCGGAGATTATACCACGCCTTAGGCATTTCGCTTTCCTCAAGGTAAATTTTGTAGGGAATTTTCTTTTCGATGGCGGACATAACCGTCTCCTTTCCGAGGATAATCCTCATTGAAAATGGTGAATTATCAGGGACAGAAAACAAAAAAGCCCATCCCTGCTCTTTTGCCGGGACAGGACAAATCAAGTTCCTGCGGTGCCACCCTGCTTGGCGCTCTCACGCCCTCTTACGCATACGTATCATATGCAGACCTTATTTACGAAGTGTCGCTCCGTCTTCCATACTCGGCTTATGCCTTTTCGGTCGCCCTCGGAAGTCCATTCAGCCTTGTGTGTCCACCGCAATTCCACCATCTGCGGCTCTCTTTGGGAGCAGGGACAGGGCCTACTTACTCTTCCTCATCGGTTTAAAGGTATTATAGCACATTGACGAAAATTTGTCAAGGGGTTACATTCATTTTTAAACCTCTTTCTAATACAAACTGATTGTTAATATTTATACAATTTGTTAATATTTTGAAAATGAAAGCAAATCACCATCAGAAAACAGGTGATCTTCTTCCATTTAATATTCTTTCACATCCGACAATTGGTTATATTGACCATATTCAGAACAAACAATTTGTATAATTTATCACAAATGTTCCTTGACTTAAGCTCACATGAGTGCTATAATTGTGCTTGCTTTCATATATAATTCATAAATTGTTTTTATAGGAGTTACATCATGTCCACCATACAGATTCTTTTGAGTTTGGCCGTTTGCCTGTTCGTCGGTCTGATGCTCACACGTCTCTTGAAGCCGTTTCACCTTCCTGATGTTACGGCTTATTTGATTGGCGGCGTGCTCATTGGCGCGTATTGTCTCGGCCGATTCACTTTGGGCGGCTTTGCCTTTGGTTTCAACAACGAGCTCGCTCCTGCAGAAGCCTTCGGTATCATTTCGGATATCGCGCTCGGCTTTATTGCCTTTGACATCGGTAACGAATTCCGAGTCAAGGATCTAAAAAAAATCGGTAAACAAGCCACCTTCATCGGCATCATTCAAGCGGTTATTGCCACCGTTGTGGTTGACGCCGCATTGGTCGGTCTGCACTTTGTGCTGATTGCTACCACCGGCACAGATTACCTTCCCCTGCCCGCCTGCATTCTTCTGGGCGCCATCGCTTCCGCAACTGCTCCCGCTGCTACTCTCATGGTTGTTCGTCAGTACAAGGCTAAGGGTAAGCTCACCGATCTTCTTCTCCCTATCGTTGCTTTGGACGATGCCGTAGGTCTTATCATTTTTGCCGTTTCGCTTGGTATAGCCAAGGCCATGTACGGCGGAAACATGGATATGATCTCAGTAGCCGTCGAGCCCATGCTGGAGATCGTCCTATCCTTAGTGTTGGGTGCGCTATTGGGTGTGATTCTTTCTTATGTGGAGAAGCTGTTCCATTCCCACAGCAACCGTCTCACACTCATGATCACCTTCGTGCTCTTGGCGGTAGCGCTGGCTAAGCTTCATTTCAATCCCGGTTACGTCAATGTTCACTTCTCTTCCCTGCTCACCTGTATGATGCTGGGCACAATTTTCTGTAATCTCTGTTCTACTTCCGAAGAAATGATGGAGCGAACTGAGAAATGGACCAAACCCCTGTTCCTCTTGTTCTTCGTTATCAGTGGCGCCTCTCTGGATCTCAGCGTGTTCACTCAGCCAATTTTCATTTTAGTGGGCGTTGTGTATATCCTTTTCCGTTCTTTTGGTAAATACTTCGGCGCTATGGGTAGTTCCAAGCTGGCAGGCTGTGACGATCATACCGTTAAATACCTAGGTATCACCCTCTTGCCTCAGGCCGGTGTGGCCTTAGGCATGGTCAGCACGATAGCCGCTGACAGTATGTTTGGAAATACCGCCATTGGCAACACCGTTCGCTTCACCATCCTCTTTGGCGTTTTGATCTATGAAATTTTTGGTCCTATGATGACAAAATGGGCTCTGACCCGCTCGGGAGATATCACCGCCAAACCTCACGGAAAAACCGCAAGACGGGAAAATCCCAAGGAAGACTAAAGCCCCTCACCCTCATAACATTTTCTCTATTTTAAACTAAAAAAACGAAGTGACCCTTGATTGCGTATGCACCCACAATCAAGGGTCACTTCTGATCGTTCTTGATATCTAACATCTTTTGTGATCCTCTCTTTCTTTCAGTCCGCCTTTCATCATTTCCTCGCACTCTCAAGCCTTTTTCTTTTTACTCCAAATTCTTTAACAAGAACACCGTTGCTGTTTCCGTGCTTTATCTGATAAAAGCGTTATATTCAATTTTGCCTGTGACTTTCGTAAAAACTACAATGATACTCAACCTGTTTTCAACTCGGCCGCATTGACATTTCTCAAATCAACAAACGCGCTACACCTTCGCATCTTAGATTTGCCCAGATTTCATATCTCAGAAGTTTTTGAAAGTCTTCTTTTAGTTGCCCATTGGTGTTTACCTCCTTGCATCTATAGTATATCATATTCGATATGCTTTTTCAATAGGCAAATTGTAAGAAATATACAATTTATTTTTGTATATAGCGCAGAAATTTGAGCAATATTTCGTTTTCCTATTTACAAGAGACAGAGTATATGGTATAATGGAATTATGGGCGTAAAAATTTCAAGCCTCAATCTTTTTTTTAAAAAAAGTATTGACAAACACATGGAAATATGATATAATCCTACCGTCGTGGAAAAGCGACCTAAATATGCGGGCATGGCGGAATTGGCAGACGCGCTAGATTCAGGTTCTAGTCGGGGCAACTCGGTGGAGGTTCAAGTCCTCTTGCCCGCACCAAAAAGAGAAGGGGTACCCAAAGGTACCCCTTCTCTTTTTGGTGCGGGTTTTAAACAGGACTTGAAGAGGAGCGGTAGTGAATGACATGCCGGTGGCATGTCAGAGCCGCGACTGACCGAGGAGCGTAGCAAAGCCGAAATCAAAACTCGGCTTTGCGTCGCAGCGACGAGACGCAAGTCATCTTGCTCGCACTTGAGTGCGTACAATTGGTTTCTTCGATTCTCCCAGCGATCATAGCGAGCGGAGAGGTTCGTTGCGAGGGCGCATGGGTCCTCATTGCCCGCACCAAAACAAAAGGGACATCATTGGGCCTACCTACCATAAAGCAGATAAAAACAGCACGATTGTAGAAATACAGTCGTGCTATTTTATCTTGAATAATAAATGTTTTTATGCTATAATAAATATATCCGATATATCTTCGCACAGAATGTCGGGATTTTCAAAACGCTTTCTGATACAATATAGGCAGACAGGAGGGATGAAGAATGGATTGGATAACGGGGATGCAAAAAGCTATTGATTACATCGAGGAAAACTTGACCGAGGAAATCGATTACGAAAAGGTGGCAGCCGAAAGCTTTTCTTCAAGCTACCATTTTCAAAGAGTATTCAGTATTCTGTGCGGATACACGCTTGGGGAATATATTAGGCTACGCCGTCTATCCTTGGCCGGCGCAGAGCTTGCAAGCGGCAAGGAAAAAGTCATTGATATTGCTCTGAAATACGGTTATGACAGCCCTGATAGCTTTGCTAAAGCATTTCAAAAATTCCACGGCATGACTCCGTCGCAGGCGCGCGCAGACGGCCGTATGCTCAAATCCTTCTCTCGCTTGTCCATAAAAATTTCATTGGAAGGCGGTAGTACTATGAATTACAGAATTGAAGAAAAGCCGAGAATTGTTTTTACGGGATTTAAGCGACGGTTTACGGGCACACCTGCCCACAGAATCGAGCAGGAGCACGATTTCTATTTGCAGACAAGATTAAATCAGTATGCTTTGAAGGGCTTGACAAGAGATCTTGACACGACCTACAGTATTATGACGAATTTTGCGGACGATGGATACGATTACTATATTGCCGGTATTCTGAATCCATTCGGCGCAGATGACCTCGAGAAAGAGCTTGGAGAGGATGCCCGAAGATTTGAAAAAATCGTTGTTCCTGCCGGGACGTATCTTGTTTGCGAGACTGAACGCACACAATATCCCGTTGAATTGACCGAAGAGCTTCGCCGAAAAATGGTCAGCGAATGGTTGCCATCTTCTGATTACAAGCTTGCTGAAGCGCCTGAAATCACCGTAAATCATTGGTTTTTCAAGCGTGGGGATAAGACGGTTAACAGCTCTCGTTACATTGAACTTTGGATTCCTATTGAAAAGAAATGATTATTCGCCCCTCCGCGTGAGGGGCTTCGCCTTTGTGTCTACAAATGCAATGACTACACAGAATCTCCCGAAACTTTCGCTTTCGCCCGCACCAAGCAAAATCCCATATACCATGTTCGGCAGAAACGGTTTTCCCTTGTACAGGATCCCTCGTGAAGTCAAATTGGATATGATTTTGCTGACGTAAACACCCATGGAATATTGCTCGAACATATAGCGTACGACTGCCGCCTGATCCTCGTCAACGACAAGCTTGCGGCCTTCCAGTTTGTATCCGTATGGGATCCAACCGCCTTGATAGTGGCCTTTCTGCCTGGTTTCATACATACCGCGTTTGACCTTCTGTGACAGCTCGGCGGAATAGTACTGGTTCATACCTTCAAGCAGACTTTCCAAGATAATACCTTCGGGCGAGTCGGGAATATTCTCCATGGCGGATACCACCTTCACACCGTTCATTTTCAAAGTATGCTTGTGGATGGTCGTCTCGTACTTATCTCGTGAGAAACGATCCAGCTTGTAGACTATTTGTAGACGACGGTTGGTCGGGAACGAATTTCGCAAGACCTGCCTTTACGGAGATTATGGAGCTTGCGGAGGCGGGACAGATTGGAACGCTTATCGTAAAAGACCATTCCCGTCTTGGACGTA
>SVTB01000118.1 GCA_015064015.1 Oscillospiraceae bacterium
GAGTACTCCGTCAACCCCCACTTCGCTATGTGCAACAAGGAGATCGACATCGTCGGCTCTTGGGACTACTCCGCTGAGGACTACCCCAAGACCGTGGCCTTCCTGAAGCAGTGTCAGGAGATGAACATCCCGATCGAGGATCTCATCACCCACACCTTCCCCCTCGAGCAGATGAACGAGGCTATGGAGACCAATGTGGCTCAGAAGGGCATCAAGATCGCCTACATCGCTAAGTAAGCAAAGGAGTTACCGATATGGCAGCTCTTGGAATGCTTGAAGTATACGGATTCGCCACCTCCATCGTCGTCGCTGATGCCTGTGCAAAGGCCGCCGACGTAAAGATCGTGGCCATCGACCGCAACAAGCCCGCCAACGCAGAAAAATGCGAGGTGCCCCTTGTGATGGTCGTGAAGTTCGAGGGATCTCCCGCCGCCGTTGAGGCCGCCCACGATGCGGGCAAGGCCGAGGCTGAGAAGCGCGGTTTGTTCATCACCTCGAAAATCATCGCCGGGCTTGATCCCAGCGTGGAGTGGTTCGCGCATCTGACCGCTACCGGTCGCGACAAGCTCCGCAATTACGTAACCGTTGACGGCAAGAAGGTCTGATCCTTCTCCGCAACCCACAACACAAAAAATAATTTATTAAGGAGAATAAAACAATGAACGAAGCTCTTGGTATGGTTGAAACTCGTGGTCTCGTAGCTGCAATCGAGGCAGCTGATGCAATGGTTAAGGCCGCTAACGTAACTCTGATCGGTTCTGAGAAGATCGGTTCCGGTCTCGTGTCCGTCATGGTCCGTGGCGACGTCGGTGCTGTAAAGGCTGCTGTTGAGGCAGGCGGCGCTGCTGCTTCCCGTCTCGGCGAGGTCATCGCTACTCACGTCATCCCCAGACCCCACACCGACGTGGATAAGCTCCTGCCCTCCATCTAAGAAGAACAAGGGCTCTGCCCTGGACCCGCTCAAGGACCTTTTTGAAAAAAGGTCCTTGAGAATCCCCAAAAACTTTCAATCAAAGGATGGTTTGGGGTAGGGGAAAGTTCTTGCCTACCAAACGAAAGCGAGGTACTGAAAATGGAAAAGGCAATCGCTCTGCTGGAAGTCCAGGCAATGGTCACCGCCATTGTAGGTCTTGATGCGATGGTCAAGGCCGCCGATGTGAAGCTCATTCACGTTGAAAAGCGATTGGGCGGACGACTCGTCACTCTCGTGGTCGAAGGCAACGTTTCCGCTGTCCAGGCCGCTGCTGAGGCAGGCAAAGCTGCCGCTGCCGAGGTCGGTCCCGTCAAGCTTTGTGAGGTCATCGCTCGTCCTCACGAGGAAGTCATGAAGTTCCTTCGCACCGATCCCGTTCCGTAATGGATGATTGGTCCGCGAATGTAACTTATATACGTATCCCTTAAAAAACAAATTAAAAAAGTAAATTTTCTTTAGGAGGAAAATACAATGAACGAAGCTCTTGGTATGGTTGAAACCAGAGGTCTTGTGGCTGCCATCGAGGCTGCCGATGCTATGGTCAAGGCTGCTAACGTAACCCTCATCGGTTCCGAGAAGATCGGTTCCGGTCTCGTGAGCGTTATGGTTCGCGGCGACGTTGGTGCTGTGAAGGCTGCTGTTGAGGCAGGCGGCGCTGCTGCTTCTCGTCTCGGCGAGGTCATCGCTACTCACGTCATCCCCAGACCCCACACCGATGTGGATAAGCTCCTGCCCAAGATCTGATTCTTGAAGGAGGACGCCAAGGGAACTTTTTAAAAAAGTTCCCTTGGAACCCTCAAAAACTTTCAAAAATGTACGAATGAAAGATCACTTCTCATAAAGCGGTTTTTGATTTATACATTTTGGTTTATTAAGATATTGAAGAAAGAGGTTACATATTATGGAAATCAATGCCCAGTCTATTGAAGCCATCGTCAAGAAGATCGTCGCCGAGATGGAAACTCCCGCGGCCTCCAATGACCTGACCATTCCCGTTGGTATTTCCAACCGTCATATTCATCTGAGCCGTGAGGATTTGGATACTCTGTTCGGCAAAGGCTACGAGCTGACCCCCATGAAGGACCTGTCCCAGCCCGGTCAGTATGCCTGCAAGGAGGTATGTACCATCATCGGTCCTTCCATGCGTTCTATTGAAAACGTGCGTATTTTGGGTCCCATCCGCAAGCAGAGTCAGGTAGAAATTTCCGTAACCGATTCCTTCGTTCTAAAGGTCAAGCCTCCCGTGCGTGAGTCGGGTAAGCTTACCGGCTCCGCCCCCGTAACCATTGTCGGCCCTAAGGGAATCGTCACCCTCAAGGAAGGCTGCATCATCGCTAACCGTCATATCCACATGAGCCCCGCCGACGGTGCTCGTTTCGGTGTAAAAGATGGCGATTACATTGATGTAGACGCGATGGACGGTACCAAGCGCACCCGCTGGTTCGACGTACAGGTTCGCGTTCATGAACAGTTCCGTTTGGAAATGCACGTAGACACAGATGACGCCAATGCCGTAGGTTATAAGAACGGCAGCGTTGTTACCATGGTCAAAAACTGATCAAGTAAATTATAGGAGTACATCATGCTCAAAGGTAAAGTGGTGGGGAACATTGTCTCCACAAACAAATTCGACGAACTCAGAGGCTACAAGTTTTTAGAGATCCAGCTGATTGAAAACAAGACCCTGACCGACAAATACATCATCGCCGTGGATCGTTCCATTAGCGCGGGCATCGGTGAGGAAGTGTTGGTGGTAACCGGCTCCAGCGCTCGTGTGGCCGTAGGAGATATCAATTCTCCCGTAGACGCCGTGGTGGCAGGCATCATCGACAAGATTCAAAACTAAGTAGCGCCACTTTCAAACAAATCTTTAAATAAAGGTACTGCATATGTCCGATTTGAAACAACTTTTGAAGGATAACGGTGTTGTCGGCGCAGGCGGTGCGGGCTTCCCTTCTTACAGTAAGTTAGCTGAGGGTGCTTCCATCCTGCTTGTCAACGCTGTCGAATGCGAACCGTTATTATACACTAGCTATACCCTACTCCAAAATCGCATCCGTGATATTGTCATCGGTATGCGCGCCGTTATGGAATACGCCAAAATCCCCGTAGGCTTGATTGCCGTCAAGGGCTACCGCGCGGAAAAGCTGGGCTACAAGGACGGTCAGGAGCTGGCCGAGGGTGTGCGTATCAAATACGTTCCCAACGTCTATCCCATGGGTGACGAGATCAATCTGATCTACACCGCTACAGGCCGTCTGGTTAGTCCGGGGCAACTCCCCATTACCCGTGGTGTCATCGTCTATAACACCGAGACCATGCACAACATTGGTTTGGTGGCGCAGTATCGTCAGCCCGTAACCAAGACATATCTGACCCTAACGGGTGATATTCCAGAGGCTTTCTGTGTAAAAGTACCCTTAGGCATGAAGATCATCGAGGTATTGGAGACTTTGAAGATCACCGTTCCCGACACCCACGTAGTCATCGACGGCGGCCCCTCCATGGGTACCATCGTTAATCCCCATGTGGACGTGGTTAAGAAACCTACCTCGGGTCTCTTGATTCTGCCCAAAACCATTCCTGCGGTGCGCAACAAGCTCCGTACAATGGAGGAAAATTTCCGCATGGCCGCATCGGTGTGCTGTCAATGCACCCGTTGCACAGATATGTGTCCCCGACACCTGTTAGGCTATCCTTTGGAACCTCACAAGATGGTGCGCTCTACCCTATCTGCTGCCCAGGCCGATCCCGAGCTAATCAAGACTGCAACTCTGTGTTGCGGCTGCGACATCTGCGGAACGCTGGCCTGCTGTCAGGACATCTCCCCCATGCAAATCATCAAGCAGTATAAGGGAATTTTGGCTAAAAACAAAATGCGTTACGTAGCAGATCCCCATGAAGAATTTACCGCATCCCCTGAGCGCGACTATCGCATGGTTAGCGCGGGCAAGTGGAAGGAAGTTTTGGGTGTAGCCAAGTACGACAAATTCCCCCCCACCTACATCGACGAGAAGCTGAAGGCCAAGGAAGTGGAAGTTCCCATGGTACAACACATAGGAGTCCCCGCCATCCCCTGTGTCAAGGTCGGAGATTTTGTCAATGAAAATGACAAGATCGCCGAGGCGGCAGAAGGGCTGTCAGTTCCTCACTTCGCCCCCATCACGGGCAAGATCACCTATGTGGACAATTCTAAGATCGTTATCCATGTTTAATTGAAAGAGCAGGTATATAGAAAATGTATCAGGCTATTGGTATTATTGAACTGAAAAGCATTGCCAAGGGTATCGAGGCCACCGATGCCGCGCTGAAGAGCGCGGGCATCCGTCTGGTGCAGGCGCACCCCTCCTGCCCCGGTAAGTATGAGATCATTCTGACGGGCGCGATTGCCGACGTGACCGCTGCTGTAGATCATGTTAAAGGTCGTTTCGATGACCGTATGATCGACTCCGCCGTGATCGGCCGCATTGACGAGCAAGTCATCACCGCGCTGTTCGGCACCCAAGCGGGCGAGCGCAAGGGTTCCCTCGGCATCATCGAGGCGTATTCCGCCGCCTCCACCATTAAGGCCGCTGATATCGCTGTTAAGACCGCCAAGGTCGCCATCCACGAGCTTCGTTTGTCTCGCGGCATGGGTGGCAAGGGCATGGTTCTCGTCACAGGCGACGTAGGCGACGTGACCGCCGCCGTAGAGGCAGGCGCACAGCACGCCAAGGACCAGGGCCTCTTCTGCAACTCCGCTGTTATCCCCGCCCCTCATAAGGAGCTTTGGGAGCAATTGTAAGAGGAGTACGAGGGGCTCCGCCCCTGTCCCCCGCATGAAACCTTCTTGAAAGAAGGTTTCATGACTTCCAAGAACTTTAAACAAGAACAAGAAAAAATACTCCGCTCTTCAAAACTTAATTGAGGACGTTCTTTGAAGAGTCCGGAGGAACTTTCTCTCAAGAAAGTTTCTTTGGCGTTTTCCTAATTAAAATAATTGAGGTTTTTACAATGTCTGAAATCAAATTTACCATTGAAAAGAGCCCCCGTATTGCCAAGCTGGTGGCCGATCTGTATGCCAATATGCCTGAGATCGAGGCCGACCGCGCGGAACTGATTACAGAAAGCTACAAGATGACAGAGCATCTGCCCCTCATCAAGCGTCGCTCTGCCGCTTTTCGCCATATTTTGGAGAACATTCCGATCGTCATTCGTCCCCACGAGCTCATCGTAGGATCTAACTCCGTGGCTCCCCGCGGATGCCAGACCTTCCCCGAGTTCTCCTTTGAGTGGCTCCCTCCCGAGTACGAGACCATCGCCACCCGTGAAGCTGACCCCTTCTACATCTCCCCCGACACCATTCGCCGTCTGGAGGCCGTTCACCCCTACTGGAAGGGTAAGACCGTCAGCGACCTTGCCGCATCCAACATGGATCCCGAGGTGCTGGACGTATTCCTGAATCACGGCATTTTCACGGTTGGTAACTACTTCTACAACGGCGTTGGCCACGTCAACGTCAACTACGAAAAGGTTATCAAGATCGGCTACGAGGGTATCGCCGATGAGGCTCGCGCAGAGCTTTCAAAACTGAGCCGCGGTCAGGGCGATTATGCCACCAAGCGTAATTTCCTCGAGGCTGTTATCGAGAGCTGTGAGGCTGTCATCACTTACGCCCGCCGCTACTCCGATTTGGCACTCCGTGAGGCCGCCGATTGCACCGATTCCACCCGCAAGGCCGAGCTCCTGCTGATCGCTGAGTCCTGCGATCGCGTGCCTGCTAAGCCCGCCCGCTCCTTCCATGAGGCTTGCCAAGCCTTTTGGTTTGTACAGCAGCTCATGCAGATGGAATCCTCGGGTCACTCCATCTCCCCCGGTCGTTTTGATGTCTATATGTACCCCTACTTCAAGGCTGACCTTGACGCGGGTAAGATCACCTATGAGTCCGCCCAGGAGCTTCTGGACTGCATTTGGGTCAAGCTCAACGACCTCAACAAGGTGCGTGACGCCGCTTCCGCCGAAGGCTTTGCAGGCTACGGTCTGTTCCAGAACCTCATCGTTGGCGGCCAGGACGAGTACGGCATGGACGTGACCAACGATCTGTCCTATATGTGCATGGAAGCACAGATGCACGTTCGTCTGCCCCAGCCTTCCCTGTCCATTCGTGTATGGAACGGTTCTCCCCATTCTCTCTTGATCAAAGCTGCCGCCGTCACCCGTGAGGGTATGGGCGTACCCGCTTTCTATAACGACGAAGTCATCATCCCCTCCATGATGTCCCGTGGCTACACCCTTGAGGATGCCCGCACCTATTGCATCATTGGTTGCGTAGAGCCCTCCGCTTGCCATAAGACCGACGGTTGGCATGACGCCGCCTTCTTCAACATGGTTCGTCCTTTGGAGCTTGTCTTCTCCTCGGGTATGGACAAGGGCGAGCAGATCGGCCCCAAGACCATGGACGTTTTGGAGATGACCTCATTCGAGCAGTTCTATGATGCTTATAAGACCCAACAGGAATTCTTCATCGAGATGATGGCACAGGCTGACAACGCCGTAGATGCGGCTCATGCCGCCCGTTGTCCCCTGCCCTTCGAGTCCTGCATGATCGACGATTGTATCGCTAACGGAAAGAGTGTTCAAGAGGGCGGTTGTCACTACAACTTCACAGGCCCTCAGGGCTTTGGTATCGCTAACGTAGCCGACTCTTTGGCCGTCATGCGCAAGCTGGTCTTTGAAGACGGCGTGATCTCCATGGCTGAGATGAAGCAGGCTCTCGCCGACAACTTCGGCAAGGGTGCCACCACTAAGCGCGCGATTGAGTTAACTACTGCCGCTGTCAAGATGCTGGATGCTGATGGCGTGGACGTCAATGAAGCACTGATCAAGGCGCTCTATGACAGCTTCCGCACCGCCGCGACTGTTCCCGCCGAAAAGAAGGCTCGTTACGACGAGATCCTCAAACTGATCGCAGACGTTCCCAAGTACGGTAACGACCTGCGCGAGGTTGACCTCTTTGCCCGCGAGGTAGGTCAGACCTACACCAAGCCTCTGCTCAAGCACACCAATCCTCGTGGCGGTATCTTCCACGCAGGATTGTATCCTGTATCCGCTAACGTGCCGTTGGGTCACCAGGCAGGCGCTTCTCCCGACGGACGTCTCTCCAATACCCCCATCGCTGACGGTGTTGGTCCCATGTCGGGTCGCGATGTCAAGGGCCCCACGGCAACCGCCAACTCGGTGTCCCGTCTGGATCTGGGCGATGCCTCCAACGGTACGCTTTTGAACCAGAAATTCCATCCCTCGGCTTTGGCCGGTGAAATGGGCCTTGAGAAGTTCGTGGCTTACCTCCGCGGCTTCTTCGATCAGAAGGGTATGCACGTTCAGTACAACGTCATCTCCCGCGAGACCCTTTTGGACGCCCAGGCTCATCCTGAAAACTACAAGACTTTGGTAGTTCGCGTGGCCGGTTACTCCGCCCTCTTCACCACCCTCTCACGCTCCCTCCAGGACGACATCATCAGCCGTACCGAGCAGTCCAGCCTGTAACAAGGGGCTTTGCCCCTTGACCCCACCAGAACCCTTCTTGAAAGAAGGGTTCTGGACTCCCAAGAACTTTCAAATC
>SVTB01000119.1 GCA_015064015.1 Oscillospiraceae bacterium
ACCGTAGCCCCGCACAAGGGGCAGACCTCTGTCTTGTTGTGCTTCCAGGTCGCGTCCACCGTACCGCCGCAGGCCGAGCAGTAAAACCGCCTGACCTTGTCCTTCTTGCTCCCTACCGAGGGATCCAGAAAGGCGTAGTGCCTGCCCCCGAATACGGTGTTATTGACCCAGCCAATGTCAATACCTTGGGGGTCTTTCATGACCCGGTATACGTAGTCCGTGATCCTCGTGATCCGCCGCTTTCGCGCGTTCTCGGTTCTAATCCGTGACAGATTGGACTCGATATAGTCAATGCGTCTTTCGGCGGTTGAATGGCTATACATATCTGCATTCGACAGATCCTCGCTTGCACTGATCCACTCGTGTACCGTGTCCTCGTCCGTGCCCAACCAGAACCACTTGACGGTATCCGCCGAAGAATACCAGCTATACCCGCCCAAAGGAATGTACCGCAGTTTTTCCTGTGCCCACGTTTTTCCATCCTTGCTGTAGTGGTGATTCCCACAAGGGGTCATGTAGTAGACACCGTAGGGCGAGCCGTCCTCACCCCAGTACACGCCGATCACGAGATTCCCGTCCATGACCTCGGCGCAGGCGGCCACGTGGTTATGTAAGTAACAGTTCTTCTCCTTCTGCATGGCCTTGGCAAGTGCCTTCAACGTCTTCTCGCTGGGTCTGTTGGCCTCCAGCCACGCCCACAGATCCTTCCGCTTCACAGCTCCGCCACCACCTCTCCCGCCATGTTGTAGACGTTCCCTTCCTCGATGGCATCCTCGGTCAGAACCGCAAACTCCACGGGAGTCCCGCTCTCATCGGTACGCACTAACCCGATAGCCTTGCCACCGCAAGCGCAACCGCCCAAGGGATCTTTTCCGATCACGATCACGTAGCCGTTGCTATCTGTCTGCCCCATGTCACGCATTACCCGCTCTGACAGCTCCCGCTTTGGATGGCGCAGGATGTACTGACACGCAAAGGCCACCATCTCAAACAGCTCCAGCCGCCTCACAAAGATCAGCTCGGTGCAAGCCAGCTTGGTGTCGGTCAGCTCCTCGTGTACCTCTCCGTCGGCAAGACACAGCCAGAACTCGCTGTTCTCAAAGGAATGGTAGTAGGAAAAGCAGTCCAGCGGATTCTCCGCTGCGTGGAAGCCCTCACGGACACAGGTGGCCGCATCGCAGACGTTCACCACGTCGGCCTTGAACTGATACCCCCGGCACCGGAGCCCGGGATCGGTCATCTTAAAACACATTCGTCCCATGTCAGTCCTCCAATAGCGGAAATTCCAGAATGACGGCCTCACCCTGCGGCTCCTCGTCCAACGCACCGAGATCCAAAAGATCATCGTCCCGCTCCACTGGGATCACCACACGGCAGCTCATGGTCACCTTGCCCTCGGGTATGTAGAAGCGCACTGCCTCGGCGTAGGCGTCCAGGTCGGATACCAAAGGATTCTCCTTGGTTTCCAACTTGAGAATGGCCAAGAGACAGTCGAAAAACTTCTTGTCCGTTTTCGTGATTGCCTCCGCGAAAAACTCTTCCTGATAGCAGAACCGCACCAGCATGGAGCAGATCGGCCCCGCCAAAGTGCGGAGGGCGATCTTTTGAAACTCCGTCCCCTTGATCTTCAAGACCGCCTCGGCCTCCTTGTGTAGCTTGTCCGCCGCGCGGTCGGCGACGGTATTTTCCATGATCTCGCTCATTGTTCTTGTTCCTTTCTTTTTCTATGCCTCTCCCTCATCCTCTCGGACGACACCTTGCGATGGAAGCACCCACAGCTCTTCTGCTTGCTTCCCTTATACGCGAAGTGATCCTTTCGCAGCGATACAACGCGCCCGCATTCGCACCGGCAGATCCAATAGCTCCGTTTTCCCTCACAGTAGTCCAGGCCGATGACGCGGAGCATATGGTATTCGTTGCCGCTTATATCAATAATCTTTCCCATCTTACCGTGTCAAATCCTTCCCCACCTCGAAGAAGGACACGCTCTTCACCTTGGGCACCTCGCCGTAAGGCATACGGCTGCGGAACCGTAAACGAAAGGCGTTCGCCCGATCATCCGGTACGCCAATGAACGTACAGTTCACGATGCCGTTCACCATATATTCAATCTCATAACCACCCTGCTTCCAGTCACCCACTCGCCACTTGATGGTCTTTTCGCTCATCCTTCGTACCTCCTTCCAGTATCATCACCGAGGCCGCCAATGCCCCGATAGCCACGTCCAAAGCCTCGATGTATACGTCCGTGCTCCCGCATTTACGGGTACCGTACCTCCGCACCATCTGATCCCGCTTGAGCCTCAACAGCTCCAAGGCCTCTCGCTCGCTCAAACCATCTCCTCCCGCTTCACCACCAGCCGCCCGCACACAAGATCATCCAGGCTGCAGTTCAGCTCCCGAGCCAAATCCACCATGTTGCCAAGCGTCAGCTCGCTGGGATCGTTGAGCCGCTTCCGCATGGTGGTCTCGCCAAGATCGCAAGCCTTGGCCAGTCTGGGCATCGACTTGTTCCGCACACCGCTCATGCCCCGCACGTTGGCCGAAACCCGGTCCAGCTCCTTCAAGGCCTCCTCACGGCTCTTCCGCCGCTTGTCGCCCTCGCCTTCCACGATCCCGACAGCTCGCATGGTTACCTTCTTATTTGCCATGTTCTTCCCTCCCCAAAACCTTAAATCCAGCCCATTCCAAACCAACAGCCACGGCCGCCTGTGCAAGGCCGCTCATGAGGCCGCAGGTACCATTCTCAATGCCACCGCCAATGCCAACGATCCAAACGAAGGCAAGAACGATGACAACCACAGCAAGCGGCGTTTTGAATTTTTTCACGGTCATTCCCTCTCTTTCTTAAATCTTCCCAATCTTCCCGGTATCAGGGTTGTACCACCCCAAAACCTCACCGTCCACCAGCACCACGATCTTGTCGTCCGTGGGCAGGATCACCTGAACCTCGCCGTCCCCGATGACCGCCGACACGTCAGCCGCTACCTTGTCCCGGAGCACCTTGCCGCGCATATCCATGTACTCCTTCACCAAACGGCGGTTCCTGATCTTTCCCTCCGTCTGAGGACCCGCCATCACGAAGGAATCCGCCACACGGTTGGGCGCAATGCCCACCGCCTCGCCAATATCCGCCCTCGTGACCCCGTAGTAGCCCATGAATAGGCCAAGCTGTCGCTTCTCTGTTTTCTCCATTCTGTTACCTCCCGATAAATTTTCCTTGACATCACGGGCGGATTGTGGTATGATGAAAGTAACCACACATTCGTCATACCCAATCCATACCCACTTTTCACACCCCGCCGCGGAGCACTCCTCGGTGCTTTCCTTCTTTATATTAAAGATTTGACGGCTTTCCGTCACTCTTTTCCCCGCCAAAACCCCGCTTGCAACGCGGGGTCTCGGGAAGTTTGGAAGAAATAACCATGAGACGTCTTCGACGCCAATCCCTTGTGCTCCTGCTCAGCTCCGGGTGGTGTGACTTAATTATAACTCTACTTTTCGAGTTTGTCAATGTGTTTTACTCTACTTTTGGAGTTTTCTACCATTTGCACAAACCCAAACGACTCTATTTGTGAAGTTTTATCAGGAGGTATATTATGAATTTCTATGACCGGTATGTTGAACTATGTTCCCAAAAAGGTGAAAAGCCCACGCCTGTCGCTATAAAACTGGGCTTATCCAGTAGCTCTGCAACGAACTGGAAAAACGGAAAAATACCAAGACCCGGAGCTTTGGCCAAGATAGCCGGCTACTTTGGAGTAACTGTTGGCTACCTGCTTGGCGATCAAGCCACAAATAAGACAGCGGAAGTGACACCTACATCCCCTGCACCTGACTACAACCTAACCCCACAGGAGCAAGCCGTCATCCTTCGCTTCCGTTCTTGCCCTTCCCTCCAAGCGGCTGTCATCAAGCTCCTTGACGCGCCCGAATCTCCCGATGAGCTTATTCCCGTGTATGTCGCCGCCAAAAGTGATGACGAACAGCCCCACCGAGTCGAATATCTCACTAAGGAAGAAGTCGAGCGTATCAAGAATGCGAAGCCTGTTGATTTCGATTTCTAAGTATAAAAATCCCCTCGCCCGGGCATACCGAGCAAGGGGTGATATAAGTGAGATATGATGTCTATAAACACGCCAGAGACGCGGCGTGGAACTGCCTGATCAAGTATAAGATCAATAGCCTCCCCGTCCGCCTTAAAACCATTACGGATCATTTGGGTATCTTGGTGGTGTCCAACAGCTCGGCCGCCGTCCTCGCTCCCAGTGATAGAGGGCGAACCATCAAGATCGGGACACAGTGGTATATCGTCGTGGACGAGTACGACCGTCCCGATACCCGCCGTTTTACCATTGCGCACGAGCTTGGGCACATCATCCTTGGTCACGCTATGGAAAAAGGCTTCGCCCGTAGCTACCACTTTATCTATAAGCCTGAAACCGAAACAGAGGCCGACGTATTTGCCGCCCGCCTCCTGTGTCCTTCGGTCGTCCTCCGCGCCCTCAATATACGCTCTCCCGAGGAAATCATGACCGCCTGTCATGTCTCCTATTCCTGCGCCGCCAATCGCGCACAGCGTATGGAAGAGCTATATAGACGGGACAAGTTTCTCGTGAACCCGCTGGAGCGCGAGGTGTTGAAAAATTTTCAAGAATTTATAAATAGCCGGGCGTGATGCTCGGTACATAAGGAGATTATCATGAAAAAATTATCCTCTTTACTTGCCGTTGTCTTACTTTTCAACATTTGCTTGTCCTTTTCCTCATGCGCCAACGAGGAATACGCCGTTCCGTCAGTTACCACATATCATCTCACTGCAGAAAACTTTACTGATTATTTAGCCGTAAATATAACTTACGATTACAATGTTGTTCATACTGGCTATGACAGTTCAGGCAAAGATCACTACGATATATATTGCAACGTAACAATATCGACTTCGCCCAAATGTAATTTTAGAGGCGACTATATATTCAACGGTGCTTCTGTAACATACATATATAATCCAATCGGTATGTTCGATTGGACACGCCCCTCAACATTAACAAATACCATATCGGTTGACATAGGCCGAGATGGTTACTCGGAAGCCACCTTTGTGATGTTTCTGCAAGATACTACGACGATCAATGCCTATACTTTTGAGTCTACAAATCAAGATCAGAACTTAAAATATGTCAACGTTTCCGGCACTGTCATTTTTCCTATTACACGAGATTATCCCGCTTAACCACCAACTGCAAGGTGGAGACAAGCGGATATAGATAAACTTCTCCCACAAACAAATAAAGGAGTACATATGAAAAAAATTATTGCTATCACCACACTGTTACTTTTGGCTTTTCTCGTGAGTTGTAATACAGATTCTTCTGAAACCTATACCGAAGAGCCCCTCAAAAACGAAGATATTACAGTTTTAGCCACCGAAAAGGACACATCGGATATTGTCCGTAAAGCCGAATATGAATTGAAAGTTGCCGATCTCGACCTCGAATATAATACAAAAAAGAACAAAATTATTTCTGATTATTCGGCGAGCAAAGCAGAAGCTTTGGCAGAACTTGAATATCTGGAAGAGTTAAAAAAGGAAGATCTTTCTCAATACCGGAAATATTCTTCTGAAACGCAAAAGCAAATAAAATCCACGCAAGCAGCCTATAACACCAAGATACAAAAAGCATCTTCCGAAACCGAGCGCGTAAGACTCAGGAATGATTGTCAGAAAAAAATATCTGAATTAAACAGCGAACTAAGTCAATATAAATCTATCCATGAATCAAATCAAGCTACGATTGAAGCAAGTCGCATCGAGTGGCAGGCAGAGTATGATCTTTGCGTTGCAAATGAGAAATTTGATCTTGCTGAATTAGATGACTGGTATTCTAAAAAACTGTCAGCATTGAAAACCGCTTACGGTCAGCCTTAACCCCCTCCTCCCGTCGCACCACAAAAACCCGCCCCACCCGCAACCGCAGCCATGACGGCACAGAATTCCCCAACAACTGAAAAACAACTGAAATTTACCATCTTGTTGACCTCAACAAAAAGGAGCCCCCATGCCCAAGAAAACCCGAAACACAGGCCTGCCCAAAATCAAGCAGCTCCCCAGCGGAGCCTATCACGCGCAGGTCTATAGCCACACAGACGAGAGCGGCAAACGCCGCTATGAGTCCTTCACAAGCTACGACTACGCCGCGTTGGTGACTGAGATCGCCCAATTCAAGCAGGACAAGAAAGAGGAGCGCATCAACGCATCTCTCGGCCGCCGTTCCCTCACCTTGGCCGATGCCTTTGAAAAATACATACAATCAAAGTCCGCCGTGCTCTCACCCTCCACCATCGTCGGCTATCGTAAGATCCAGCGTAACTATCTGAAAAGCCTCATGCCCCGCAAGGTGGACGAGCTCACCCAAGAACAGATCCAGATCGCCATCAATGAGGAAGCCATGCGCCTCTCTCCCAAGACCGTCCGAGATACCCACGGTCTGCTTTCGTCCGTCCTCAAGGTCTACCGTCCCGCCCTTACGCTCTATACTCGCCTCCCCCAAAAGGAGCGTACGGAGATCGTCATCCCGGAGGAGCACGAGGTCGTCGCCATGATCAATACCGCTAAAGGCACCGATATGGAGATCCCCGTCTACCTCGGAGCCTGCTGCGGCCTTCGCCGTTCCGAGATCTCTGCCTTGACGTGGGATTGCATCGATTTCAAGAAGGACACCATCACCATCAAAAGCGCGCTGGTACTCAACGAGGATCGGGAGTTCGTCCGCAAAGGCACTAAGACCACCGCAGGTACCCGAACCATCCGAATGTTCCCCATCGTCAAAGATGCCCTTCTTTCCTATAAGAAGGCAGCCGAAGCAAACGGAACATATGCACCTGATGTCGCTATCACCGTATCTCCCACCATCATCACAAAACACTTCTCTTCCCTCCAAGATAAGGCCGGCACAAAGCACTACCGTTTCCATGATCTCCGTCACTACGCTGTCTCTGTCATGCTGTCCCTCAATATCCCCAAAAACTATATCGCGGATTACGTCGGTCATGAAACCGAAAACATGATCGACCGGGTCTACGGCCACATCCTGAAAAGCAAAAAGGCATCTGTGGAGGATGTCATCAATAATTACTATCAAAATTTGCTTATGCAAAACGAAAAGCAAAACTGAAATTTAATTTCTATTTTACATCAATGGTTTATTTGGTCTTCAAAAACAGTTCGACTCCCCTCACCTCCACCACTCATTAACACGTAAGTGTTAAAATCAGAAAAACACCGGCATAGCCAAGCTTTACTGGCTATGTCGGTGTTCGCTTTTTCTAGGCAGGATGGAGTCGGCAGAACAAGGTTTGCTGGTTTCTGTCAAGTCAGGAGTCGCCCAAAGGGGTCTCGTATAACGCAATTTAAGGCCGTTGGGGGCGCGGTTCCCTTTGGCCAGGCTGGACTGGCTTGGAGGGGCGCACGGGCGTTGTCGGCAGGATATGGAGGCTTGGAGAGGCGTTTGGAGCTGTGAAGGTTTTGGCGAGGATGG
>SVTB01000120.1 GCA_015064015.1 Oscillospiraceae bacterium
CGATCATACCAACTTACCGACAGTAACCAACACGTCGATGAGCCCCGAGGCGTTCCGCCGTGGGGGCGAGGCATCGGGTGTGGAGGTTCTTTACACGCTGTTGCCGCCATAGGCGGCGTGCGTCACCGTGAGAGGGTTTCTCAAGGGAGAAACATCTCCCTTGAGCGGCGTTCTTTACTCCACTTTCTTTCGACGAGGAAAGAAAGTGGAAAATAAGATAAACAACCATTTACGGTTGTATAACCCATCGCGTGATACCGTTGGCGCGGGACGCACATCCCCGAGCCAAAGCCCCACCGCAGGTGGCAAACAATTTGAATTTCAAATTGTTTTATGGAAGTGTTGTTTGTTATTTTAAGCCAATGGTTTTGAGATATACGATATCTCCCACGGCACAAGCATCCAAAAAGTCAAAGCGGATGGAATTGAGGTTGCCCGTCCACCAGTCGTAACCCGAGAGATCTATTTCAAGGGTGTGGAATTGACCATCCTTGATGAGGTTTTCTCGAACGTAACAATCCGCGGTAGCGTTTGTTACGGCTCCGGCACAGACGAACAGATCACAACGTGTATCCTCCTCTTGGGTGGTGGTGGGAATCATATATTCAATCACCAGCGTTTTGTATTTGGCGGTAGACAAGGTCCCCAAGGAAGAAAAACTGACATTGACATTAGGATCCGCGCCTTTCGCGGTGAGTTTTAAGGCATGGCGGCCGCTGTCAAAGTCTACGGAAGCATTGTTGGCAGGGGTTACGGCATTCTTGTTAGCGGCATCGGACAGATCCAAGATACTGCCCTTATCCACGGAGGGAAGGGAGGGATCGCTGTCGGGCACACGGCGGGACTGATAATTTTCGTGAAGGGTGGCGTTATCGGCAAAATCCTTGTTTTCCTTGAAGATGGCGCGGATCTCCTCCACCGAGCCCGTGGTCATGAGATAGCTGTACTCTAAAGGCTCGTAGGACACCATCTGCTTGGTATTGACGGGGGCTACGTAGTTGGTCGCGCCCGACTTGGAATCGGTAGATCCGTTGTAGGCGTGGCGACCTGCCAGGTAGGAATCAGCATTGGGGACGTACAGACCAATGCCGTAGTTCACGCCGCTGTTGGTCCAGGCACACCATGTCTCCCGGTTGCTTTCCTTGATGAGGAAGGTGCAGTCGTTATAATATTTGCTGTCACCCCAAAAGCCGAGATTGTCACGGTAGGACAGGGTATCGTCCGTCCATCCCTTGCTGCCGTCGTACCAGTTGAAGCGGTCAAAGCAGCTCAGGGTGTAGAAGGCGGGGAGCTCCTGATGGGAGTAGGGGTGCTTCATGCCCGAAAAATCCACAAAGCGGTTGTCTACGCGGATGTGATCCTCGTAGAGGGTATAGCTGTTTTCCATGTAGCTGGGGGTGATCTGACCGTCCAGTGACCAATCCATGGGCTGAGATTTCACGTAGACTGAATGTTCGGCCACAATAATGTCAATAATACGGCTGTGGTTCTGTTCGACATCGCCGCCCTGGACGGGGTTGTAGCTCCATTGAGAGCCATTGTAGATGCCTGCCTTGTAATCGCCCTCGGCGGCGGTACCGTAGTATGACTGTTGCACCAGACGGCCCGTGTCGGCCTGGTTGATGAGGTTGCTGACTCCCTTGACGACGTTCTTGTTTTTCAGGTCGCGGAGAAAGTTGATTCCGCCACCCCAAGAAAGACGGATGCCCAGCTTATAGCTGTCATTTTGAATATAGTAGGTATCCTCGCTTGTGTCGGTGTGGATGGGGTAGTCATAGGTTCTGAGGAGACAAAGAGCAAAATCAGCATCCTGACCGTTGCAGGTGGAGAAGCTCATGGACGTGATATCCTTGCCCTTGATTCCGTCGAGATAGCTTGTGGTGACACAGGAGAAGGTGTTCTCTCCCGCCTCAAGGAAGAAATTGTCGGTCTTTTGTTTACCGTTTTCGGTATAGGTGACCGTACCCTTGAGGGGTTGGGTGGACACATAGCAGATGGAAAAACGGTTAAAGTCAGCCTTCGTCACATCGGAGGCGTTGAAGTTGACGGTGAAGTTCTGATTGATAACAAACGTGTCGTCGCCGAGGAATTTGTGCCCTGTGGCGGTATAGGAAAGACCTTCGTTTGCAGAGACACGTCCTTCGGTTTTGGAGCCGGTGATGTCAATGTCATTTTTGTCGAATTCAATGACCTCGGGGCCTGCCACAGAGATTTCACCGGGCTGGATTGGCTCATCGGGTTCATCCGGGGTCTCGGTACCTGCCTCTGTATCTGCCTCGGTACCGGCCTCACTATTTGCTTCTGTTTCAATTTTGGATTCTTTCTCCGTCTCGCCCTCTATGTCAATGTTAGTAACGGCTTCCGTTGTTGATTCTGTGGGAGCGTCACTACCTGCCGCTGTCTCTGTGCTGCCCGTTTTGCTTGTGCAGGCGGTGATTAGCAGAAGTCCCGCCAGTAATACGGATAAAAGGGCTTTAGCTTGGATTTTCCTGTTTTTCATAAGCGGTTCCTTTAATTTTAAAAAAATTTTTATAAGTATAGCACATTTGTGCCACTTTGTCAACGGAACTTTCGAAAGCTACAAAAACAATCGTTCAAGATAAGAAATATTTGTTAAAAATATGGCAAAACTATTGACAAAAGAGGGGATTGCGTATATAATCAAACCATACCCTACTGTATATTTAAGGAGGATTTTATAGTGAATATGAAGGAAAAGCTGATGGAAATCGTAGCGGAGTACCGTGAGATCGCACCCGAAGACGTGAAGACTGATGTACCCTTTTCCGAGTTGGGATTGGATTCCCTGGACGTGGCAGAACTGGCTACGAAAGTGGAGGATGAGCTGGGACTTTTCATTGATCTGTCCCCTGATTTGAATTCCATTGATAAAATGGCCGCTTATCTGGAGACCTTAAACTGATATTTAAATCACAAATCATTTTAAATTACAAATCATAAATTAAAGGAGATTTTAATATGGCAACCTACAAATGCAACCTGTGCAAAAAAATTTTTGAAGTAGTTGACGGCGAGACCCCCATTTGTCCTCTGTGCGGTGCGCACATTGATAAGCTGGAGCGCCTGCCTGATCCCGCCCCCAAGAATCCTTACGCAGGAACCCAGACTGAAAAGAACCTGGAAGCCGCTTTTGCCGGTGAGTCCCAGGCAAGAAACAAATACACCTACTTCGCTTCCGTAGCTAAGAAGGAAGGTTATGAGCAGATTGCCGCGCTGTTCCAGAAGACGGCTGACAACGAGAAGGAGCACGCCAAGATGTGGTTCAAAGAGCTGAAGGGCATCGGCAACACCGCTGAAAACCTGCTCCACGCCGCCGAGGGCGAGAACTATGAGTGGACGGATATGTACGCTGAGTTCGCCAAGACCGCCGAAGCAGAGGGCTTCACCGAACTGGCCGCTAAGTTCCGTGCCGTGGCCGAGGTGGAGCGTCACCACGAGGAAAGATACAGAGCTCTGCTTCACAACGTAGAGACCAAGACCGTCTTTGAGAAGAGCTCTGTTCAGGTCTGGGAATGCCGCAACTGCGGTCATATCGTTGTCGGTATGAAGGCTCCCGAAATCTGCCCCGTCTGTGCTCATCCCCAGAGTTATTTTGAGGTTGAGGCTAAGAATTATTGATGTTATATACGAGGGAACCTTTTTAAAAAAAGGTTCCCTCACCCTCCAAAAACTTTTAACCCCCTCAAGCGGTTGCCGAGGCTGACGAACGGGATGACCCCCGGCAGGATCGACAACCGCTTTTTATGATGAAAGGAATCTGATCATGCGTACATTAAAAAAATTGACAGCCCTGATGCTGGCTGCCTTCATGATTTTTAGTATGATTGCGTGCGACAGCGGAAAAGCTCCTGCGGACACCCAAGAAACAAATGCGCCCGCAACCGATGCGCCTACCGACACACCCACCGCGGCACCCACTGATGCTCCCGAAGTAACGGATGCTCCAACGGAGTCTCCTACCGAGGCACCTACCGAAGCGGAAACACAGCCTCCCGAGCCTCAGCTTCTCACCCACGTTTCTTTTGATGACGTGGTTAAGGCCGGGTTGGATATGAATAATTACATTCTTCGTCCTCATCAGACCTCTCGCGAAATGGTACAGGATGGAGATGCCATGGTGCTGGCATTGACGGCATCTAAAGCAACGGATGCCGCATCCTCTGATCCTTACATTCATATCAATTACGAAAAGCTGGCCAAGGATATGGGCGGTTTAATGGTGGATACGCAGGAGTATGCGTATTTGGTGCTTCGTGTGAAGGCAGCGGATCTTTGGGCGCGCACTTTCAGCCTTTACGCCTATCCCACCGTCCGTGTGCAAGGAGAGGGAGCTATTGGCGAAAAAACTGCCTATATTAAAAAAACCGATGACTGGCAATATATTTATTTTGATTTGGGCGGAGCCAATAAGCCCCTGACAGCATTCCGCTTTGATTATGTAAACGCTTCTCTCAAGGAAGATACCGTGAAAATCAGTGATATGTATTTCTGCAAGACGGAGGAAGAAGCTTTGGCTATGACAGGCACCGATACATATCCCATCGTGGATCAGACCATGGATAATTACAACCTCAAGATTATGTCCTTTAACGTGCAAACCGAAAACGGTACCTCTGTCCGTATGGATATTCGTGCGGATATGCTGAGAGCTCTCATTGACGAGTATATGCCTGACTCCATTGGTATGCAGGAGGTCACAGCCAGATGGCGTGGACTGATGGACAGCTATATTTTCAATGACAGCTATACCGGCGTGGGTGTGGCGAGAACCGATAATCCGGCTCTCGGTCTGGAGCAGAGTTGCATCTTCTATCGTTCGGATAAATATGACCTTTTGGACAGCGGTACTTTCTGGCTGTCCGATACTCCAGATGTGGTTGGATCGGTATTTGAAGGCAGCCAGTATCCCCGTATCTGCACCTATGTTCACCTGAAGGATAAGGTCACGGGCTTTGAGTATATCCATATGAACACACATCTGGATCATTTAGGCGGATCGGACGGACGTGCGCTTCGCTTGAAGCAAGAGACCGTCATGCTGCAAAAGCTTGCCACGCTTCCCAAGGTGGCGACCGTCATTACGGGTGACTTTAATCAGTTGGCGTTCAATGGTGAGGGCAAGGCGTATGCCGTATATAAGCTTATGACGGGCGAGCGCGCCTTCAAATTGCCCGATGGTACAGAGATGACCATGAATCTTGCCGACAGCCGTATGCACGCGCCCGAAAATATGCCCGAGGGCTTTACGGCTACCATGACCACCTATCACGATGTAAACAGCAGTAAATATATGCCCTCCCGTTATCCCATTGACTATTGCTTCTATACCCCCGATAAGCTGGAGGCGCTGTCTTACGCGATTCGTCTTTATGATCGTGATGGCATCTACCTTTCGGATCACTTACCCGTGATTACCAGCTTCCGTGTGATCCCTATGGCAGAGGAATGAGAGGATGCCGATGAGACGTCTATCTATCACATTATGCCCCTTGCTTTTATGTGTCTGCCTCCTCTTGAGTGCTTGTAGTGGAGGCATTGAGCCTGCAGGCACCCTTCTGCCCACCAACGTACCCACCGAGCCCCAAACAAATGCACCCGAAACTGAGGGTGTCATCGAAACGATACCCCCCGCCACCGAAGAAGCGACCACAGAAGGAGAAGAAATCGTGATCAAAGAACCCGTCACACCGATTACATATGAAGAAATCAAGGCCGTGGAAGACCTTGACAAGTTCATCGCGGAGGTAGATTATCCCGACGGTGAACATGACAACGAGGCCAAGGAGGTAGGTGCCATCACCTCGCCTTATTTTACCATGACAGTCAACGGTGTTTCCGTGGATTGCTATGCTGTCCGTACCACCTATGGTGCTCACTCCTTTGCCATGATCGACGCCAAGGATGTTTGCTTCCCCTTAGAGGTGGAGGTAGGCGTGGACTTTAAATTTAAAAAATCCATCATCCTGCCCGAACATTACGGTGTCAAGCCCCAAAACACAGATGATGGTGTCAAGGTCACTATTGAAAATTACGGCAACTACAGCTTTGTTTTCAACAACGACAAGACCAAGGCTATTACATTGTTCATCCGCGGGGAAGAAGCTTATGAAGCGCCCGAGGGATATGAGATCATAAAGATCGCGCCCGGCGTGCATAACGAAAAGATCGAATTTACAGCGGAGAAGCAGGTTTTGTACTTTGAAGCGGGTACACATGAGCTCAAGTATAACATCAACTTCAAAAACAACACCGAAGTATATTTGGAAAACGGTGCGTACATCATGGCTACCATGCCCGACAGGCAGGAAAAACCCTTCCTTGACCCCGCGTGGTCGGGGAAGACCCGCTGGCACGCTCTTTTTCAAGGTCAGGGTGTATCCAACATTCGTATCAGCGGCCATGGATTCATTGATCTGACCCGCTTGGATTGGCACGCTCGTTCGGGTATCCAATTCGATACGTGCAAGGATATCACGGTGGAGGGAGTTACCCTCAACAACTGTCCCGAATGGACGCTGTATTTCACCCAATGTGAAAATATTGCTGTCAGTGAGGTGATGCTCTTCGGTTACCGTCAGAACAGTGACGGTATTGCCGTGGTGGACAGCGCCAATGCGCTCGTAAAAAATTGCTTTGCACGCTCGGGAGATGATCTTTTTGAGGTCAAGTCCATGTATGGTGGTTGTCAGATTAAAATTCAGAACATAGTGTTTGACAACTGTAACGCATGGCCCGATAAGGCCCGCGGTTTAGGTATTATTGCCGAGACCGTGCGTGATATGAACAACATCACCTTCAAAAACTGCTCGGTAGGCTTTGCCTCTGCCGCTTGGATGGAGGATCTCGGCGGTTTGGTGATCTATACCGAGGGTGCTGCCAAAATCACCAACGTAACCTTTGAGAACATCGAGCTGTATGAAAGTGAGAAATATCCCATCAACGTAACGGTGGGCGATAACTCCAAAGCCCAGATTTCGGGTCTGACTTTCCGAAATGTTGCGATCAACGGCTCAAAGAAAGTGCGCATCTGCAACCGTTCTACTAAGGGCGGTGCGATCCTTGGTATCACTTTTGAGAATTGCACCCGCAACGGGAAATTGGCCGATTCCAATCGCGTCCTGAGTCTGTCCGTGGAAAGTGTGGACGAATCCAAAATTCTTATTCAAGCCGAGGAATAATCGGTCTTTATTGACAGAAATTTGTCAAAATGCACGAAATTCCCCCTCCCCCTTTGTTTCAAAGGTGCAAAACGGAGAATCTGAAAAAAATCACCAAAAACCCTTGCATTATTTGGAAATTTGGGGTAAAATATATTCTTGGAACAGAAGGTTTGTTCCAACCATCCGTAAGTTCAAAATAAAAACAATATAAATGGAGGATTTTTACCATGTCTGTAAAAGTTGCTATCAATGGCTTTGGCCGTATCGGTCGTCTGGCTTTCCGTCAGATGTTCGGCGCTGAGGGTTATGAGATCGTTGCCATCAACGACCTGACCAAGGCTTCCATGCTGG
>SVTB01000121.1 GCA_015064015.1 Oscillospiraceae bacterium
TTGTCGGAAAGTGCCGGCGCGGGATAGCGGACGGGGGCGGTGTGAGGGGTGATCATAACACGGCCTGAGCGGATGGTGGCGCGGTCGGGACAGTTGACACTCTCAAAAGCATCAGTGTCGGTGGTGTGGCGCTTTCTCGCCCGCAAACCGCGGATGACACGTCCCGCAAATACGATATGCACGCCTCGCGCTTCGGGATGACAAGCCCAGATAAAAGCATCCAATAAATTGTCGGGCGCATCCGAGCCGCGCTGTCCCGTGGGGATTTGGGAGCCTGTCAGCACAATAGGCTTGGGGCTGTTGCGCATGAGACAGGACAAAGACGCCGAAGCGTAGGCCAAGGTGTCGGTGCCGTGTGTTACCACGAAGCCGTCATATTTTTCGTAATTCTCGTGAATGGCAGAAGCCACGCCTTGCCACTCCACAGGGGTCATGTCGGTACTGTCCAAACGATACAGATCTACCGTGGCAACGTCGCATAATTCCGAGACACGAGGAACGTGGCGCAGGAGATCCGCGCCCGATAGAACGGGGACAAGACCGCGGCCACGGTCACGGCAGACAATGGTGCCGCCGGTGGTGATAAGTAAGATGTTTTTGCGTTCCATACAGATGCTTTCTTAACGTATTTTATCAGAATGGGGTGCGTGACAGAGCACCTGCCACTGGATCACTCAGTCAACACTTTTTGTTTGAAAAGTTCTTGAAGGGGGTATGGGGGAAACTTCTTTCAAGAAGTTTCCCCCAAAAAATCCATATCAATCAATATCCTCAAACACTTCCTCCGGCCGCTTTTGAAGCAGGGCGGGATTCTCGGCATAGCGGCGCATGAGCTTGAAGGCGGAGGCAAAGTAGTATCCGTCGCAGATGCGCTCATCGGTAACCACCTTCAGGTCTATGAGACGGCGGGTCTTAGAGCTGCCGTCGGTCTGGGGCTCCTTAACCGTGCGCTTGACACCGTAAGCTACAAAGATGGGAAGATTTCCGAAGTTGTAAATGTGGTGGTAGATGGGCTTGATACCCAAGGAGCCCATACTGGTGATGATCATACTACCGTGGAAGGGGCTGACACCCGTGAGGAACTTGGGAAGCCATCCGTGGTAGTCCATCCAGTTGAGCATACGCACCACAAAACGCAGGATGGGACGGGGAAGATTGGCCAGCGTGTTGGCGGTCTTGTCAAAATCGCTGCCCAACTCGGCGGTTTCCTTTTCCTTGGCTACGGTTGCGTTGAATTTTTCGTAGATCTCCTCTATGGTATCATCCGGCTCAAAATAGACTTTTATACAGGTATCAGGGGATTCGAGAGACATTTCCTTCTTGATGGTCATGACCACTTCGATGTTGTTGCGGGCGTAGATGCGCTGTCCGCTGACAAAACGGTTGATACCGGGCTTTTGTGATACGGTGCGCACATAGGCCGCCAGCATAACGTGTAAAAAGCTGAAATTCTCATAGCCGGCCGCGATCATGTCTTTGACAAAAGCGTCGGCGCGGGTCACATCCATTGTTTCAGCGAAGGAGTTGAGAGCATCGCACCGTTGGGGCATGATGAAGGGCATGAACTTGTTCATGGCGTTGATGGTGCGTAAATACCGCCCTTCTTTGCGGTCCTTAAAGCGCTTTTTTCTCTTGACGGGGGTGTAGGTGCGAGGCTGGGAGGATTGCTCGTGAATATCGGTGGCGATTTCAGTCGTTTCAAGCATAGGGGATGTCATAAGCCGTCTCCTTTTGATATAATTGCAGAAGCTACCTCTATTATAGCCGATTTTTGTCGAAATCACAAGAGTGGATTATTAACTGAGTGTAAAGTATTTGATACCTGCCCGAAAATTTGACAGGTCAACGTGGCTCAAAGAAGGCCGCACCGGAGTTATTCTCGGTGTCATTTTCCGTTTCTGTATATTTTTCGGGCGTTTTGGAGGTTTCGACGGCATCCTTGGTGCCGAACCAGACAACATTGCCGCTTCTGCCGATGGATGCCTCCTTTTTCTTTTTTTCCAAATCCGACTCGGCTTGTGCCAAATTTTTTTCCATAGCCTTCAAAGGCTCTTCGGAGCCTTCCTCTTCATGGATTTTTAAAAGATGGCGGTACCTCTGGATGTTGTATTGCAATTCCTCAAGCTCCTGCTCGTGACCCAACATGATAATTTCAAAATAAAGCTTGGCGGAAGAGGCTTTCTCGCAGACAATCAGGGACAGCGTGTTTCCGTTGCCGTCTACGGCGTAGAGTGATTCTTTTATGCCGGCGGTTTGGCCGTCAACGGTAATATGTACTTCGTATCCTGCGGCTTTCAGATTTTCTTCGACTGCATCTATGTCCAGGGGGGGCTTTTGTTGGTCGCAGGAGGCCAAGGGAAGCACACAGCAGAGCATCAAAATCACAGCCAACAGCTTGATGATATTTTTCTTCATGGCAAAACTCTCCTTACAATAAAATCAGCGGGATTATTTGGACTTTTCGATGGCGGCCTTGGTGCCGACCCAAACGAAATTTCCGCTTCTGCCAAGGGAGGTTCTTTCAATTTCTTCCAGCTCTGCCTTGTAATCCTTGATTTGATCCTGCATCCTGTGGATTTGTGTGCTTCTCAGGTCATCATCGTAAACCCTGAGCGTGTGCTTGGCAATCTTGATTTGAAGCTCCAGCATTGCCTTTTGCTGCTCCCGCTCCATTTTGACTCCTTCATAATACAGCTTGGCGGAGGCGGGGCTGTCGCATTCCACAATGTTCAGGCTTTCGTCGCCTTTGGCGGCTGTGAGACGCTTCAAAATATCGGGTTCATCGACGGTGCCGGCTTCTGCGTTGTAGTAAACCTCATAATGAGCCTCATCCAATTTTTTTGCGACGGTCTCCAAATCCAAGTTCGGTTTGGCAGAGCACGCCGAAAGGATACTTAAGCAGGCAATCAGCAGGGCAAGTGCCCCTGTCTTCAGTAGCATTTTCTTCATGGTCAAACCTCCTTTTGGGGGGATGTTGTATGTACGTTCATTATACACTTTTTTAAGAAAATGTCAAGTGTTTGTGAAGGCTTTTGGCGGCGCGGAATGATTTGATCCACGAATTTGAGCCACATGAAAGGCGCACAACTGATTTACGCGCTGCGAGCTGAGGACTTTGGGATACGTATAGAAACTACGCAACATCTTATTTTGCTTCGGACATTGACATACGCAAAAAATCTTGTTATAATATTGATGTACACGCAAGTATTTGCTTACTTCAGGCAAAACCAAATCTTTGAAAAGGGAGGTATGATACCTATGCCATGCCTTAAAAAAAGCCCGCCGTTGCGCGCGCTTGTCACCAGAGACGACATTCTTCTGACGGAGGACGATAAGCTCCGGGCCTACGCAAACGCGCCGACCGAGCCGTATTTTCCAAAATACGCAAACGACCAGACTACATCTGAAGGCTTTTCCCTAAAGGAGATCTGTGAGCGGGCGCAAAAAAACAAAACTCGGATACTGACCTTCTTCCACGACCATTTCTTTGGGGGCGGGCCGCGCGAACTTCATCTTTCTCATCCTGAATTTGTAGATTGCACGAAAAAAATATCTGATTTTGCGGCGGCTTATGGCTTGGGAATCGGCGCGAGCGTCACGAATCCCCTTGACCTCGGGCGCACGTTCAAAAACGAAATGGGTGTTGGCGGCCAGCACCGCTTCTTCTCGGAGGGGATCCTTCATCCCGACGGAAGCTTCAAATTCAACGGAATTCTTTGCGAGAAATGGGCCAATAATAAGGGATATATATACCCTAAATTTGACCATGCCCGCCTTTTTGCTTATACCGAGGAGGATCTTGGCACGCCTTATCTTGTGATCAAGCCGGAATCGGTTCACGAGATCCCCCATGATGCGTACACCTGCACCCTTTGTGACGAGCCCTACGAGCTCAGCTCGCATTTCGGAGACAAGCATATGGTCATCGAGGGGAAGACCTCGCTTCGCGGCAACAGAGTTTTTGCGGTCTTTTATATGGATACCCCCGAAATGGACTATTTCCACCCTAAGGCAACGCAGTATGTGCATAATGTAATTGATACATACAGAGAAAAGGGCGTGGAATTTATGGAGCTTTATTCCGATGAGATGCACATTCAGTTTGACTGGGACTTGGGTGCGCATTTCGGCCCGTATGAGATTCCCACACGCTATATGACCAAAAGCTTTGAGGCCGAGCTGGCAAGGATCGACCCACTGTTTGAGGATTTTGACCGCGCGCTCATCTATTTTGGCTACGATATGCATATTGACAGGGCTACCCTTGGCAGATCCCACACCCAGCACGTGATCGGTAGCTCCAAAGCCGATCTGATCCGCACCTTCCGCTTGCGTAAGGCATACTTTGAAAATC
Organism: Oscillospiraceae bacterium; assembly: GCA_015064015.1. Lineage (GTDB taxonomy): Bacteria > Bacillota > Clostridia > Oscillospirales > CAG-272 > CAMEON01. The sequence continues at coordinate 4,358 of SVTB01000121.1, forward strand.
TCCAAAACCGTGTCGTTCATATGTGCTGTGAGGCAAGAGATTACATACGGGATACCTATGTCAAAAATGCGGGATGGGATCCCATTTGCTACGGTCATGCCACATGGCAGGAATCTCCCACCTGTGACAGATACGGCGATGGTGCGCAGGGGATGTTCAACCTTGCGACCATCAACGGCGTCTGCGCCTACGATTACTCTCCCTCGTACGTTTATTCAAGCACCATACGTGAGGCGATCGCGGCGTGCTACGATTATTTCAAGTGGAACGATTATTTCTCCTACGGCGGAACCGATTTCTGCGAATGCGGATGGTTTGACCGCAACTACTACGGCGGCGCTATGTCGGCATCCCTCGGCTCCCTCAATCGCAACGAGATTTGCGCATGGGGGGCATGGGGATTCCCCAACAAGGTAAAGGAACGATTCGTCAGTGTCCAAAACGGCTTTGGGTCATATATTCCCCGCGAGGGCATCGTCACTTGGAATCGACCCCGCGATAGCCGCGTGCTGTATATCTACCCCAAGGATCTTACCATGATCGAGGAGAGATTTGGAAGCTGGATGGTGCAGTACGGTTATACGAATTACTGTCCCGCTGACCGTGTGATAGCCTTGGGCAAGGTGGAGGACGGCACGCTGAAGCTCGGACTTTGCTCTTATACAACCATCGTGGTGGGCTTTGAGCCGTTCTACGATGAAGCCTTTGTGTCGATGCTCGAAAGCTTCGCGCGCGGGGGCGGAAGCCTTGTGTGGAACAGCACCCCTCCCGCAGATCAGATTGGCAACGTGCCTGATGCGTGGCTGACGCTCTTTGGCTTGCGCTCCGCGCAAACCGTGACCGAGGGCGGCACGGCTCGGTGTGTTGACTTTTCGGGAGAGCTATCAGGCATATCCCCTATGAATATCCCCACGGATATGCTTCCCGACAGAGTTTATCAAATCGAGGTCGAACGGGATGCCGAGCCCGTGGCCTATGCCGATACCTCCCTGATCGGTGCCAGCCGAAAATACGGCGACGGCAGAGTGACTTATATAGGCTGCCGCCTCCGCGACGACCAATCGGGTGAGTCGGGAGACGCCCCCTCCACTCTTTTTGATGTACTGAAGGCTCTCGGTGCTTACGGTGGCAAGGACAGCCCCGACAGCCCCGAAACGGTATCCAGAAAAAGCCCGTATTTTGCGACGAGATTCCCCAATGGCGCGTACTCCTTGTGCCGCCACTACCACACCATGCGGGAGCTGTGGCCTGAGGGCATCTTTATGCGCCATCAGGACGTGGATGCCAAATTTATGGAAAGCTATGATCTGCTGGTGCCCACCGAGCTTGATTTCCATGGATTTTCGCTGGACGGACACAAGATCACCTACCACGGCAAAAATTATCTGCAATACCGCCTTGACGAAAGCGGAAATCTCATCGGCTTCCGAGGTGACAACACCTGCGGCATGACCATCGACGGTAAGGAATATATCGTGACCGACGCGCCCGCCAATACAGCATTTGGTATTCTTGAAGATTGCCGTATACCCGACGGCTATCAAATGGGTTGGATGATCGACTCTGATGCCGACGTGGTGGATATTTGTCAGGTGATCCCCGACGGCGCGGAGCTGTATATAGCTCCCGGTGCCGTTGGTGACGAGCTGATACCTTGCGAGGATCTTTCCTATGACGGCTCTAAGGTCTTTAAGGGAGATGCACGAACCGTCGTGGTGTTGGTGAAATAAACGAGACTTGATTGATAAAGCCTCGCTGATGTGTCTGCTCGAAAAGCAGGTTCAAATCAGCGAGGCTTGTGATGTGTGTCCGATTTAGATGCACGAGGATTTTGCGGAGGGTATACTAACCTCTTGGCGATGATGGGAATTGCACTTGACCGCTGTCTTCCGGGGCGCAACACCATGCTTGTAACGAGTCCTATGTAATCAGATATTTTTGATTAAATTCTTTCAAAACGGATTTTATGGAAAAGTCAATTCTACTATCACAAAAACGTTTAATATGCTCGGGAATTTCATTATAATAAGCTTCCGCAATACCGCCGGCTATGCACGCCTGTGTATCTGCATCACCGCCAAGAGAGATTGCATTTCTGATTGCGCTTTCATAATCTGTCGATTCCAAAAAAGCAATAATTGCAGGTGGGACGCTATACGATGTACGGCTATCAAACACGTGCGTTTCTTTGATGGTGGAAAGTGGCGTTGACAGCTTGTATTTGAACGCTTTTTCCAAATACGCTTTCATTTGCTCTTTATCCGCACCGCTTCGTGCCAAAAAGATTGATGCGGCAACTGCTTGCGCTCCAACAATTGCCTCGCGGTGATTGTGGGTAGAAAGACAGCTTGCTTTTGCTTGCAAGAGTGTTTGTTCTAACGAATTATATGCGTATCCGATTGGAAGAACACGCATCGATGCGCCGTTCGCATAGCTATGTCCGTTTCTTGCATACGGATCTTTCGCCCAAGAAGCAAACATATTTCCAAATCCGGCGTGTGGGTGATACGAATAATATTGACGGTATTGTGAGGCGTATTCTTTTGCGCGAGCGCGAAGAGTCCATTTGGATATTTCGGATGGATTGTTGAGAATCGCCTTGCAGACTGCCGCGATCAATACGCTATCATCTGTAAAGGAGCTGTCCTTGTTAAATTCAAAATTGTAATCCTTTGTACAATGAACTTCATAATACGAACCGATTATATCTCCGTATATTGCTCCAAACATTGACTCACCGCCTTTCTTTATTTCATTATATCACACTTCCGCAAATAAGGCAAGGCATAGCCTTGTATATTAAAAGTGAAGTTACGGCAAGCCACAGGGAAATGCACGCTGGCGCGTGATGAGATGCAAGGGCGCATTGCGCCCTTGATGATATACGCCGCACTTCGTGCGTCAATGATATGCCAAGCCTGCGGCTAGGATAAAAAAATTCGACAAGCCGAAACTTGTCGAATTTTTTGTGCAAAGGCTACGAAAAAGATATTTTTTGCGGTTTGCAATAAGGATTTGAACCCTAGTAAAATATAATGCTTTTCGCCACAGCGAAAAGCTACCTTACTTCTTCACTATTCACTATTACTTATTACTTGCCAAAAAACGACAAGAGGTTTTAGTGAAAAGTGAAGAGTGAAAAGTGAAAAAGTAAAAACGAC
>SVTB01000122.1 GCA_015064015.1 Oscillospiraceae bacterium
TTCTTTACACGCTGTTGCCGCCATAGGCGGCGTGCGTCACCTTGAGAGGGTTTCTCAAGGGAGAAACATCTCCCTTGAGCGGCGTTCTTTACTCCACTTTCTTTCGACGAGGAAAGAAAGTGGAAAATAAACAACAATTATATTGAACGACAAAACATACAAAGGAGATACATCATGAAGATCGGTGTACAGTTCTACACCCTCCGCAATCAATGCGCCACGCTGGAGGGGCTTGAGGATTCTATGAAAAAGGTAGCCGACATGGGCTACAAGCATATTCAGCTTTCGGGTGTTTGCGTTTATGATCCCCAATGGATGTCCGAAAAGCTCAAGGAAACAGGACTTTCCTGTGAGATCACCCACTATAGCTACGACAAGATCGTAGGAAAGATTGAGGATACCATCGCTTTCCACGATACCATCGAATGCAAGTGGATCGGCATTGGCTCCAATCCCAAGGGGGCAACCCCTGAGGGTCTTGCCGCCATGGTTTCTGATCTGCGTCCTTCTATCGAGAAGATTGTGGCAAGCGGTCACAAGTTCATGTATCACAACCATCATATGGAGTTGGCTCGCTTTGAAGGGAAGACCTTCCTTGACCTGCTATGTGATGCCTTTACTCCTGAGGAATGCGGCGTGACTTTGGACACTTATTGGATCCAGGCCGGTGGCGGAGACCCCGCATGGTGGCTTCGTAAATTGAAGGGTAGGGTAGATTGCATCCACTTCAAGGATATGGTCTACAGCCCCGTGGACAGGGGCGTTCGTATGGCGCCCATCGGCAAGGGCAACATGAACTATGCCGATATCCTCCGCGCCTGCGACGATGCCAATGTGCAATACGCTTTTATTGAGCAGGATAACTGCTACGAGGAGGATCCCTTCAGTTGCCTGAAACAGAGCTACGACTATCTCAAAGCACAGGGCATGAATTTCTGATAGAATTTTAAAATATCAAAGTATCAAACGATAAAGGAGAACCGCCATGAAAAAAGTCAGACTTGGCATCCTGGGCATCGGTAATATGGGCTCGGGTCACTTGGAAAATTATCTTAACGGCAAAAATCCGGAAATTGAGATCACCGCTGTGTGTGATACCAATCCCTCCCGCTTGGAGTTTGCCCTTTCCCGCTTGAATGTCCATCGCACCAATAAACCTGAGGTGACCTACCCCGATATTATCACCTATGCCAACGGTGATGATATGTTCAATTCCGGCCTCATCGATGCCGTCATCATCGCCATCCCCCACTACGGTCACCCCGACTACGCCATCAAAGCCATGCGGGCAGGCCTCCACGTCATGTGTGAGAAGCCCGCCGGCGTGTATACTCTGCAGGTTCGTGAGATGATAGCTGAGGCTGAAAAGCACCCCGAGTTGAAGTTTGGCATGATGTTCAACCAGAGAACCAATCACATCTACCGCAAGGTCAAGGAAATCATGGATTCGGGTGAGTTGGGCGCTATCAAGCGTACCTCATGGATCATCACCAACTGGTACCGTCCCCAGGCTTACTATGATTCTGGCGCTTGGCGTGCCACCTGGTCGGGCGAGGGCGGAGGCGTTCTGTTGAATCAGTGCCCCCACAATCTGGACCTGTGGCAGTGGATCTGCGGTATGCCCAAGACCATCGACGTCAAGATGCACTTCGGTAAATGGCATGACATTGAGGTAGAGGATGACGTAACCGCCTACGTGGAGTACGAGAACGGCGCAACAGGTACTTTCATCACCACCACGGGTGATGCTCCCGGTACCAACCGTTTGGAAATCGTCTGTGAGGGTGGTACCATCATCACCGATGGTGGCTCTATCACCCTTATCAAGCTGGATACTCCTGAGCCCGTATTTTCTTCAACCAATACCTCTGCCTTTGCCGCTCCTCGCGCTCAGGTCATCCCCGTAGAGACCGACGGTCAAAATCCCCAACACGTGGGCGTGCTCAACGCATTCGCCGCTGCTATCTTGCAACGAGCCTTTGGTGGCTGATGGCCGTGAGGGTATCAACGGCCTGACCATTTCCAACGCCATGCACCTTTCCGCCTGGACGGGTGAGGCTGTCACCCTTCCTTTTGATGAGGCAAAGTATCGCAACCTGCTTTTTGAGCACGTTAAGACCTCTCGCCGCAAGGAAGGTGTCGAGTCCGTGTTCTCATCTACCGAGGGAACCTATAATTCCTGATTTATAGATTGTAAAGGGGATTGCATCTCTCGCATTTAGGACAGCAAAAAGCAAGGACATTTAACCAATGTCCTTGCTTTTTATCATTTTTGTGGTATTTACTTTTTCGGTTTCCTTTTGATTTTGCGTTCACCGCCGCCGCAATCACAGCAATCCCCGCAACCGCAGTCACCGCAATCACAATCGCAGTCTCCTGAGGCGCAAATCAGGATGAGGAGCACCACCGCCGCTACGATCATGAGCACACCAAAGGCCGCGAGAGAGGAGAAACGAAGCCATGGAGAGTCTTCGTCGGAGCAGGATACGTGGAGGGAGATGAGCGTTATAAGGCTCTGGAGAAGCAGGAAAAAGCCCAGACTCCAAAGGGTCTTTTCCTCGTTGCGCACCCAGAATACCACAGAGACCACTCCTGCCGCTACTGTCAGCAAAGACGCGGATGCTGTAACCGCTCCGTAGTTGTCGGGAAATAGGTGGATGAACAGTGCCGTCAGTCCGTATAGGAGAAAGATCGCAAGGAGTACGGCTGTTGCCTCGGAGGTCGAGGGTGCGGCGTCCAAATGGATGTAGTAGGCCGCCATGCAGAGTGCCGTTCCTGCCGTGTTGAAGAGGATGCCTACGACGTAAAACAGGCTTTTGACCCACTTTGTCCCTATGACACTACGGCTCCCACCCAGTAGATGGCAGGGGATGGCGAACAGGGAAAGCAGAGCCCCGAAAAATAAGCAGGCGGCAGGTGGCAGTACACCCGCGAAGGCTCCGTGCCAGGCGGAGGTCAGCAGACAAAGGAGCAGGGAAGACAGCAGACCCACAAGGGGGATCGCTTTGCTGCGGATACGGCAGGCGCGGGTGGATTCCGCGGCTAATCGGGCGTAATACTCTTTCTCTTCAGAGGGGGTTTCGGTGAGGTGATATCCTTCGTTCGGGGTGTCGGCCATGGCGGTCTCCTTCCTGGGGTGTTTTTGTTGCTTTTAATATAATAACACAATTTCAACAAGATGTCAATAGACCGGATGTAAAAAACAAAGAAAGGGCCAAACCGCTCGTTCTTAATACCATATTCATACAAAAAAGTCACCCCTATGAGTGACTTTCAGGGAAGCCATACGACCTCCCTTTTTGATATTTGTGATATATAAGTGCTTGCTTCAACGGTACGATTGACTCAGCTGATAGTACACATACGCCGGATCATATCCCGTTGCTTTGTTAGAAAAGTCGGTTCCCGTAGCTACGCGGACATAATAGATCCCGTCCTTTTCCAACAGCTCGGCCTCCCACCATAGGTGATCCAAATTCATAAAACGGATGGTAATATAGCCGTAGTGGGTTGCGTCCGTAGGGGCAGCGGGGGTCAGGGAAGAATCTGATTTCAAAATGGCGTGTAAAAGAGATTTGTCTTCTTCCGGCAGCGCTTTTTCTGGGGTGTTGTATAGGTGATAAGATACCTTGTAGCTCATGCTCAGAACCTGCAGATCCTTGGTCATATCGAGACTATGCTCCTTATACTTGAGGATCAGGGGCAGGGAGGTGTCTCCATGGATATATGTGGCGGAGACAAATTCCTGCTCCGGGATATAATAAAGGGTGCGATAATCCACGCGGACATCTGCACCGTAGAATACTGCATTGGCGGGTTGATCCTCGTCATACTCTCCCTTGAAATTGGGGGCTACGATGGTGTAATCTGCCTCGCTGTAAGGGGCTTGGGTGGGAATGGACGCCGTTCGTCCGGCATATGTAACACCTGAAAGAATACCGAATCCCAAAACAATGACGGCTAATATGCCCGACAGGACGGCGGTCGTTTTTTCGGAAGCTTTCACGGGCGAGGTGTTTTCTTTGTTCTCAAAACCGAAAACAGCCTCGTTGGGGGAGAGATGATCCATCATGTAGGTGAGCACGTGTGCCATAAGATAGCAAAGACCAATGGCCAACAGCACCCATACGGCGATCCATATATTTTCCTTGGCGGTGGAGGAGCCCACGGTGAAGTCGGCTTCCTTTAGAAAATATGGCTCGACAAAGCTACAGCACAGAAAGGATACTGACAAAAGGATCGCTGTCAGGATAGGAACTATACGGGTGTAACGCTTGAGGGGCCACAAGAGTAACAGACTGACGGCGGCCATGCCCATCCAGATCCATACTTTCCATCCCATAGGACAGTGAAACATCCCTACCATGATGGCCATGGATATGCCAATGGCCGAGAGGCAGGATGCGTAGACAATGAGCTTGGCAAGGCGATTTGAGGTTTTCATGGAGTCTCCTTATTCGGTTAATGATGGGCGATTATTTGATGCGCTAACCGCCGGCAGTTGTAACTTGGGTAACACATAATAGGTGTAGGTGGGATTAAAAATTGAGCCCTTATCCCGAAACTCCGTGAGGGTTTCTACCTCCAGGAGATAATGACCCTCGAATTCCACCACGGGTACGCACCACACGAAGGCATCGTAGCCTTCAAAGGATACCGTCACAGTTAAGTCCTGAGCTTTGTGATGGCTGACATTATATTTGTTAGGTTCGTTCTCTCCCTCGTAGGGTGTTCCTTGCCCTCGAACGATCTTTTCAATTTGGGCTTTTAGGGCAGGGGTCACAGGTATGTCGGCTTTCCCTGTCAGGGTGATCTCCTTGATGGAGGCATTCGCTGCGGGATCGGCGGTGTGATCTTTGGCGCGGAGAATGATGGGTTTATGTACTTCTGTTCCCAAAAGCACCCATTCGGTTTGTTGGGCGTAAAGAAATTCATGATGATCCACACCGTCAATGGTGGCGTAGTCTATGTGATCCAACCCGTGGGGCACCGTCTCGGGATTCCCCGTGCGTACTGCTACGCGGAGGTTGGGCATGACCGTGGGATAATCGTTTTCGCTGACCGCGTAGGCGTTCAGCTCAACCATTTTTACATAGTGGATGACAGACGTGGTCACACCTGTGATCAAAAGCACGCCGATCAGAACTCCGTACAGAATGCGGTAGGCTTTTTTACTCATGTTATGAAAAACAGGTGGTAGACCCTCTTCTTTTGCATCCTTTGTCAAAAGTGCAGCGCAGATGGTGTAAAGCAGGGAGAAGAACATAGCACTTGCGGCACCTATGAGATAGACCAAAGCCTGAGCCAGGGGGCTAGGGGCAGATTCCAACATCAAGCGCATATGGACAGGAGCAGAGATTATCAAAAGAGCAGTCAAAAATGCGGTGGATATAGCGGGCACCAAAACGTGATAACCGTCGGTAGCAAAGGGAATGGCATATAGTGCGGCAAAAAAAAGCAAGAAAATGAGGAATTCCATGATCATTGTGGTTGAAAGCTGCTGTGTTTCGCTGTGGCGGTTACTGACAATGGTCATGACCAAGGAGGAGACAACGGTGAGGCATAGAAAAACAGGCACGCGTTTCTGGCGATCGGAAGGGGCCTTGTTTTCTTGGATCATTGCATTTTGCATGACGTATTCCTTTCACGGAAATATTAATCTCCATTTCAATATAAGACAATATTTGGAATGATATCTTGCGCTTATCCGTAAAAAATCAGAAAACGATCCGCTCCACTTTTACGCATCGGTAGGGGGCTTTATCTTCCAACGTAAACAATGCACCATGCCCTATCACAGAGCCGTCGGCCACCTTGAAGCGAGTGGGCATATGGGTACGCATCTTAAAGATGACGGCCTCGGCATCGGTGCCAAGGATGCCGTTTTTGGGGCCGGTCATACCCAAATCCGTGATATAACCCGAGCCGTGGGGTAGTACCTGTTCATCGGCGGTAGCCACATGGGTGTGGGTTCCAAAAATGACATGGATACGGCCGTCAAAATACCGTCCTATGGCCAGCTTTTCCGAGGTAGCTTCGGCGTGGAAGTCCAGGAGCGCCAGATCGTATTGACCCTTTTCGCGGTCAAGGATGCGGTCGATGGTGTGAAATGGGTTATCCAAGGCATCCAAAAAGGCCGTCCCCGATGCGTTCATGCAAAGGATGCGGAGACCGTTTACGGACTTGATCGTATATCCCATACCGGGGCAGATGGCAGGATAGTTGGCCGGGCGGATGATCTTTTCGGGATTGTCATCAAGGAATGCCCCGAGATCCCGCGCGCCGAAGGCGTGGTTGCCCAGGGTGAGCAAGTCAATGCCGCAATCCAGCAAGGCGGCTGCGTGGCGAGAATTAAGGCCGTGGATTTCAGAGGCGTTTTCTCCGTTGCAGACCACGAAATCAGTTCCCAAGCGGTCACGCAGAGTCCACAGTTTTTTGCTGAGATAGACGATACTGACTTCGCCGACCACGTCTCCGATAGCAAATATTTTCATATAATTCTCCGTTTCTTTGGATATATAGCAGATAACTTGTTATTTATCAGGGGCTTTGCCCCTGAACCCCACCAATGAACCTCGCGTTGCAAGCAACGCTTGAAAAAAGGTTCTTGGAACTCTAAAAACTTTCATCAATATGAATTTGTTTTAAGAGTTTTGGAAGGGGGATGGAGGGAAACTTTTTGCAAAAAGTTTCCCCCGGCCGTCCCCCTACAAACAACAATTTACCTACCGAGCATTTTGTCGATAATGTCGGCTTCAGCCCTGGACAGCTTTTTCATACATTCGTCGTTTGAGAGAAAAGCGGCGTCCTCGGGGTTGGTGTGGAAGCCGTGCTCTATGATGAATGCCTGCTTGCATCCTGAGGCCGCGCTGTGGCGCAGTACACCATAATAGTCGATGCCGGGCATATCTGGATAGGTGCGTGTCATGGCACCGCGATTTTCGGTGTCCATGCAAGTGGCAACGGCTTCTCCTAACGCCAAAGCGATAGGCAGATTTTTCTCTTCGTCGGCCAGAGAATAGTATATTGAAACGCCCCGTATTTTGTGATATCGTTCGGGCGGTGTAGCAGAGCCGGGGGCGTTGGAGTGCAGCGATAAAAACAGAATAGCACCGTTGTTGCCCGCCAGATGGCCCCGTTCCTCCAAAGAGGGATCGTCCTCGATGGAGTTTCGGGTGAGCCTAACCTCAAACCCCTTGGACTCCAAATCGGCTTTGAGGTAACCTGCCAATACAAAATTCCGCGTGCCCTCGTATACGCCATCAATGACGGGATAAGGATTGCCGAACTGACCGTGACCCGCGTCTAATATAATAAGTCCTCTTGACATTTGTGCCTCCAGTATGTATAATATAATTATATTATACATGACTTGACGCATTGTGTCAAGAGCAAAGATAAATTGTTGTTTATCAGGGGCTTTGCCCCTGAACCCCACCAAGAACCTTTTTGAAAAAAGGTTCTTGGAACTCTAAAAACTTTCATCAATATGAATTTGTTTTAAGAGTTTTTG
>SVTB01000123.1 GCA_015064015.1 Oscillospiraceae bacterium
GGTAGGAGCCTCGGTGGGCGCTTCAGTGGGCTCCTCGGTAGGAGCCTCGGTGGGCTCCTCGGTAGGAGCCTCGGTGGGCTCCTCGGTGGGAGCCTCGGTAGGAACCTCTGTCTCGGGAGGTAGTGCGATACCCACAAATTCGATGGTGTTAATCATACATCTGGTAGCTCCGGAAACCGTCGCAACCGTGACCGTCTTGGTCTTGGAAGTATCAATGGTTATGGGGGTATATTCTCCGTCATTGGAGGACGTGTTGATCGTGTACTGTGTTCCGTTTATTTTGACCGTGGTTTTATTGGCCTTATATTTGGCTACGTGGATGATGACCTCGTCCACGTCATCTCCGACGGTAAAGGCAAACGATCCGATAGCTTTGCTGGATCCTACCTTTAAGCAGGAATTACCCTTGGCATCCCGCGCGCCTCCGTAGAGCTTGGTGGGGCCTGTCAGAGTCAAAGTATAGTTACCGTCGGTGTAGGACTTGGAGGCGGTGATATCGGTGCCATCATTGTGAGACGCACCGCCGTTCTGACCGAAGTCGAAGATTGCCACGGAGTTGGGCGAGCCCGCAGGGGCATCGGTTTCTTCCTCGGGAGGATCAGTCTCAGGGTCAGCGGGGGGGGTGGGGATTTCTCCGTTCAGAACCGAACCAGAGGGTGTGACCATGCCTTCGGGAACTGCTTTTCCAAAGAGATGCCAGGCCAGCTCGGGGTAGTCAATGAATACGTTTCGGTTGCCTTGAATGCTCTGAATAACCTCGTTTCTGCCCATTTCCCAGGTATCAACAGGGTCGAGCTCGCACCATTCCAGCAGGATTTCAACGCTTTCGAATACTTCGGTAACATCAGTAGCGCCCCAAGCAGCATCCCATCTGACGTAAACGTACAGAACGATTCTTGCCACGTCTCCCTTTACATTATCGGCGGGCTCGTAATATTTGGATGAGGATTCACCATATGCCTTGTTACCTCTGGAAGAATTGACACCTGCCTCGGCGGGTCTGATATGGTGAAGATCGGCACCTCCGCCCGATGTATTACCGCCTCCCAAGCTCTGGGGCCATACGTGCTCTCGGTTACAAGCCCATGCCGGGGACCAATCGGCCTGGGTCATGCTGTAGTCGGTGTATAGGGTAGTGGCGTGAGTGGTGTCGTTGTTTTCACAGTCGACACGCCATACGTAATCCCTGCAATCGCTGTACGACGTGATCTTTTTGTGGGTATTGGTCATTAGATGATGCAGAGACGATTTTAGATTGCTCGGAGATAGCGATGTCAGTTTATCGTAGGTGTAGTCGCCTGAATAATACGAAGAAACGCTCGTTCCTTCCAGAGAAATACACATTTCTCCACGGGTTCCCGAGTTGGAATTCTTGGAGTATACGGAGGGCTGTGCCGCTGTTACTGCGATCAATACGCCGGATATCAGGAGCAATACGGCAATGGCAAGTGCAAAAAGCTTGGTGGTTGTTTGTTTCATTCTTTATATTCCTCATTCATGAAGGCTTTCCTGTTGGGGCCAGTATACTGCGGATTTTCGGTATTGGTGCGTGATCTTATGGCTCGGTAGCCATGTGCTCATCCAGCTTGGCTTCGATGCGCTTAATCTCTTGAGCCACGGGGTCAGGGATGTGTACCTGATCGAGGTCGTCTACCTTGCGGCCGTGACGGCGCACCACCTTGGCGGGAATTCCCACGGCGGTGGAGTTTTCGGGTACTTCTTCCAGCACCACGGCATTGGCGGCGATCTTGGAGTTGTCGGCAATGGTGAAGGGACCCAGTACCTTAGCGCCTGCCCCGACCAAGACATTGTTGCCGAGGGTAGGATGGCGCTTGCCGACATCCTTGCCCGTTCCTCCCAGGGTCACGCCCTGATAGAGGGTGCAGTTGTCACCGATCTCTGTGGTTTCACCGATGACCACGCCCATACCGTGGTCAATGAACAGCCCCTTACCGATGGTGGCGCCGGGGTGGATTTCAATGCCGGTCTTGTGGCGAGCCCATTGGCTGATGGCACGGGCGGCAAAGTAGTGTTTGGAGAGATACAGCTTGTGCGCCACACGATAAGCCAAAATGGCGTGCACGCCTGAATAGAGCAGAAGGATCTCCAAATTACTTTTGGCGGCAGGGTCACGCTGACGCACGGCGGCAATATCCGTGGCAATTTCCTCGCGGATGGCACGGGCAAGATTCGCCGTCTTTTTGCCTGCATGGGCAACAGCGGAAGCGCCGCCCTTGACAAGGGCAGGAAGGTCGAAATTGATGATATACTGCTTCATAATGAGTACCTCGTGTGGGCTATCATAAGCCCCGGTTGATTTTATCGTTTGATTTGCTTGGAAATCAGGCGAATGATGCGTTCAATGGCGGGGGCGAAGATTAAGTTGACGGCCAATTCCAAAGCGTAGTTGATGCCGGCGCACATGATTAGAATGAAATAGGCGACAGAATAGTCTGCGCCTGCAATGTACGCGCTGATGGTATTATAAATGATAAAGCATCCCACAACGAAAACACCTGTATTGAGCGTGGGTACCAAAGCGGCGGCCACGAAAACAGCCAAGAGGGTATTTTTCTTGCTCAGGAGCTTGTAGACCCAACCGGCCACGAAACCTGCGGCGGTGGTCTTGACGGTGCAGATAAAGAAGGTTGCCATGGGGGCATTGTCAAACAGGAAGCCCGTGAAGACATCCAAATGTAGAACGCCCAAGGAAATGTAGACGGTAAGACCGTAGATAAATCCGAGAGTGGCACCCGCGATAGGGCCCAGCAGCATGGCGCACAACGCCAAGGGAATCAGCACCAAGCTGATCTTGGTACCAAAAGCAGGGATGGCGGCACCCGAAAAGTGTAGGGCCATGGTGACGGCGATGAGGAGAGCCATTTGCACCGTCTTTAAAACGGATTGTTTTCTTTTGGCGATGGTGTTCATGCGGCCACCTCCTTTGTAAAAGAGACGGTTGGTACGGTCGTTGGGCGTACCGTCCTGAGGGGAATATGCTTCATTTTGTTTCTCCTTCGGGGACTTTCACCCCGTGCTGCCGTCCGACAAGCGGTACAGCGCGTGTAAATTTTTATGATATCCTACTTGGGGTAGGGAATCAACTTCTTTTGTTTTGAGCTGCTACGGTGGTGATATACATATGGTACAACCCCCATAGGGTCAAATGTTCTTCGTATTTCAGCGTGTGTCGACACTCGGCCGTGACGAGGGGCGCGAGACCGCCCGTGACCACCACGGGAGTGCTTTCGGGGAGACGGTGTTCCGCAAAAATGCGTGTGAGCATTCCGTCGATCATGCAAGCGTGACCCATCACGATACCGGAACGGAGGGCGGCGGGAGTGTTTTTGCCCAATGTGCCTGCAGGGGTGCCCAATTCAGTATAGGGGATCAAGGCGGCCGACGATCGCAACCCCTCCAATGAGGCCGTGGGGCCGGGGGTAATAGCAACGCCCATCAAGGCTTTTTGATCATTGACGGCACTGATGACCGTAGCGGTGCCGATATCCACAACAGCTACGGGGACCCCATAGAGCTTGACGGCGGCAGATGCGTTGACTACGATATCAGAACCTAACTGGGCGGGATCGTCCACCTTCAGGCTGATGCCCGTTTTGACGCCGTTGCCTACCGTCATGACAGGCAGAGGTTTTGCCCCGTCTTTTCGGCGCAACGCGGCTTCGATGGTGTGAGTGAGGGAAGGGACGACCGAGCTGATAATGGCAGCGGTAATTTCGCAAATTTCAATGTCGTGGGAGGTCAGAAGCCCTCTGATCACCACAGCATATTCGTCGGCGCTTCGCTTGGTGTCAGTCGACAGCTTGGCGGTTGCTATGAGGGTGTTGTCTTGGAAAAGACCGAGGCCAATGCTGGAATTGCCGATGTCGATGGTCAGTATCATGAGGACGCTCCTTTCATGGGTTGTGAATGAGGGGGAAGCGAAAACTACAAACGAATGGGGCAGAGGCTCCATGGGGTATAGGTATATGCCCCACTGTAAGATCTTGTGGCCGGATTTTTCTTTCTTAAAGTTCTTGAAAGGGGGTTCGGGGGAAAACTTCTTTCAAGAAGTTTTCCTCCCGCCGTCCTCCTTACTTCCGATAATACACGTAATGCACCGTAATGGTCCTCATCGCACCCCCATGCTCTTTGTCGGGGGCGGTAATGACTACGCCATCGCCCGACATGAGGATCCAAGCTTGAAGTTGGTCAATGTCACAGCGCAAAATGGTTTCGGAGGGGGTGGAGACGATGAGTTCGTCGGTCTCCCGCTTGATGTTGAGAGAGCCGCTGCGGCCGATCACATCCTCGTTGTCGTTGTGCTTTTCGGTGATATATTTGATGGGATATCCGCAGATTTTCTCTGCCATGTCGTGACGGTAACGACTGGATTCGGGGTTCTTGCTTTTCGTCCAATGGGAAATGACCTTTTTGAAGAACGACATCCTGTTTCCTCCTCATACTTCTTCCGGGGACTTGCCCATGAGAAATTCGTAAGCTGTTTTGTATTCATCAGCCGCTTTTTTGCAACGTGCGGCGCGGGGATCGTACTTTTTGATGCCGCGGAGCATGACGTTCTTGGGTGTCTCCTCGGGGTCAATCAGCTCCAATGCGGTCACGTCATAGCCGTTGGCTTCCAAACGCTTCAGACGGAGGGCATCGGTGGCGGCATCACAAAGCTTTTGCTTCAGCATGGAATGTTCCGCGATGAAGGACAGGGCAGGGCAGTCCAACGCTTTGTTCATGGCGTGGTGACAGCAGGGGGTGGAGAGAATGATCTTGGTGCCCCAATCCAGCGCCTTGTTCAACACCAAATCGGTGGCGGTGTCGCAGGCGTGGAGGGAGATGACCATGTGCACGGGCGCGCCGAAATCAAAGGAGTTCACGTCGGCACACACGAAGGATAAGCCGTCCATACCCAAGGCCTTGGCGATGATATTGCAATCTTCCATGACCTCTGCTTTCATATCAACGCCCACCATGCGAACGGTTCTTTTTTGGAGGGCGGTGAAATAGTGATAGACCGCAAAGGAAAGATAACTCTTGCCACAGCAAAGGTCACAAATATTTAGGATTCCTTCGGAGGGCAGATGATGCTCCACATCGCGGATCAGCTCCAAAAAGCGGTTGATCTGGCGGAATTTGGGCTGTTTCTTGTCATGTACTCGTCCGCGCTCGTCGCTGACGCCCAAATGGATAAGGAAGGGCTCGGCACCCGAAAGGATGCGGTTCTTTTGCTTGTCGTTGCCAAACACGGGGAGACGGGCGGGGGAATCCTGCCCTTTGTCCAAAGCGGCGTAGACGGGAGACGCGCCTAAAAGGGTCTCTTTGCCGTTTTTGGAGCGGCGGAATTCACAGTTACCTGCAGGGGTCATGATGTTGACCTGGTCGAATTGCCCGAGAAGTTCGGTCAGTTTTGCCTTCCCTTTAGGATTCAGAGGAAGATTTTCATGGGAGGCTTGGACGGGTTCACCCTTGCCTGCTACCTTGGCAACCGTGGCGGTGCGCATGGTCTCGGCTTGGATCATGATCTCGCCTTTGATACGGCGAAGAGTCAGGGTGCATCTTTGTACCGTTTTGTCATGGCATTTGGATAGCACGGTTTTATCCATCATGGATGCTACGGCACAGCGGTAGATAAGATCGCACAGCCGTTCGAAGGGCGTGTTCACGGAGGCCCCCTTTCTCCCATGCAGATGGGGAATCAAGATTTTTTGGATTTTTTCTTTTTATCCTCGCTGTCCTCAGCATCGGGCTTATATTGCGGATTTTGGGTGTTGCAGTAGAGGCAAATCTTTCTTGCGCGGGGAATGACGTGTCCGCAACCCGTACAATTGACAAACTCGTGCTTGCCGTCATCCACAAATTCAAAAACATCGGGCTTTTCTACCACAAATACGGGGGAGTTGCTCTTGTCCGTGGTGCGAATCGGAGCAGCGGGCGCTTCGACCGCAGGCGTTTCGGGCGCCTCACTTGCCTTCTCGGCGTTTTTCTTTTTGCCGAAGGAGAGCTTGGATTCCTTTCCGTTTCTCAGACGCTTGATGTTCTCTCTGTGTGCCCATACCACCAAAATGGCCATCAGAACGGTAATGAGACTGGACGTTCCGTTGCCGTTGAAAGAGTGGTAGATAATGGGGTACAAAATCAGGCCCATGATGGAACCGAGGGAAACGTATTTGGTGCCCGCCACGATGATGACGAAGGCGGCAAAGCAAATCAAAAATACGATGGGAATATGCTTATGCAGAGGATTGAGCAGATCCAGCATCAAAATGACGGATGCAGAGGTAGCTACGCCTTTGCCGCCCTTGAACTTAAAAAAGCAAGGGAACATATGGCCTACCATCACCGAAATGCCCGCGATAGCGCCACCGATGGGATCAAAATAACGTGCGGTGAGTTGACCTGCCTCGTTGAAAACGGGTGCGTCGATGCAAAGGATCAAATGGCCGATGGCTACTGCAACAAGCGCTTTGGTCATGTCTCCCAAGAGCGTGAACGCGGCGGCTTTTTTACCGTATGTGCGAAGCATATTGGTGGTGCCTGCGTTGCCGCTGCCGTGTGAACGCACGTCGTCGTGATATTGCTTTTGAGAAATGATGCAACCAAAGTTTAGGCTGCCCAGGAGATAGGGGATGACCATGCACAGGAGGATACCTCCCGCAACAATGAGCGCCGCGCCGATACTGCCTTCGGTATGTGTCAGTTCAATCAAATAAGAAACGAGATTCCACTGCATATGTTTGACAAGTCCTTTTAAGAGGACATCCTTTCGTATGGATTGGATTTGGGCTTGTGCTGTAATACCACATAATATATCATTGTATATTATAGCATAAGTCATTAACGTTTGCAAGATGTATTTTTAAAATCCTTTGTGACAAAACAAAAAAATCCTCCCAAAAGTGGGAGGATCAGGGAATCAATCTGCTTCGGTCACATCTACGAGCAAGAGTTTTTGTTCAAAAGCGCCTCGTTTGATGGCTTTTTCTTGACGGATACCATCTAAAGTATCGGGGGATACGCCCCGCGCCCCGGCAGCGGCATAGATGACCTCTAAAAGATCGGCCAGTTCTTCCGGATTGCCGTCGGCGTGATATTCGGCTAACTCCTCGGTGAGCTTGGCATCCAGCATGGACAGGTATTCTTCGTCAGACAGCACCCTGACGGTGCAGGTGCTACCGCCTGCCTTGATGATCTCGGGGATGCGGTCGCGGACGAGCTTATTGTAAATTTTTTTCATAGGTTATCCTTTCAAGTATAAATTGTTGTTTATTTTTTCCACTTTCTTTCCTCGTCGAAAGAAAGTGGAGTAAAGAACGCCGCTCAATGGAGACGTTTCTCCCTTGAGAAACCCTCCCAAGGTGACGCACGCCGCCTTTGGCGGCAACAGCGTGTAAAGAACCTCCACACCCGGTACCTCGCCCCCACGGCGGAGCGCCTCGGGGCTCATCGACGTGTTGATTACTGTCGGCAAGTT
>SVTB01000124.1 GCA_015064015.1 Oscillospiraceae bacterium
TGTAGACCACAAGCTTGATAGGTCGGAGGTGTAAGTGCAGTAATGCATTCAGCTGACCGATACTAATTTCCGAGGGCTTGAACCTCATTGGTTCATTTACAATGTTTGAGTTTCTTTTCTACGAAAAACTCTCTTCTTTCAGTTTCAAAGAGAAAACAGAGATGAGGCGCTTCTTCGGAAGGGTCTTTTTTCTTTTCCTTTAAGAAAAATCTGTTACCAAATCCAAAATTCCCACACTATCTAAATGAAAGGAGGTGAGGGTCGATGAAAGCACGAAACCCAACACAAGAAAAGCTGGCCGAAGAGTTTGTCGAGCAATATATGAAGAAACTGTTCTATTTCTGTCTGAAAAAGACGGGGGACAGCCATGAGGCCGAGGACCTGACCCAGGACATCGCACTACAGGTTCTGACCGCACTGCAGGGCGGGACAGAGCCGCGCAATTTCTCGGCGTGGGTCTGGCAGATCGCGCGGAATCGGTACAGTGTATGGGCAGACTGCAAGCACAGGCGGGTTGAGCATGAGCTGGACTGTGTGTCGGAGGAATGTGAGATCGAGGATGAGAGTGCACGGCTACCCGAGAATATGATCCAAAACGAGAATCTGTCGGCGTTGCGGCGGGAGCTGGCGTTTATCCGGAGCGATTACCGGGACATTGTGGTGGCGCACTACATTGACGGAAAAAGTCTGCGGGAGATCGCAGAGGGGCTCTCACTTCCCGAAAGCGCGGTCAAGCAGAGGCTGTACCGTGCGAGAAAGATCATACAGGAGGGAATGGAAATGGCAAGAGAATTTGGGGTGCGGAGCTATAAGCCCGACACCATTATTTACAACAACATTTGCGATCGAATCGGCGACCGTGGACAGCCCCACACGTTAAATGAGCCCAAGTTGAATCAGAATATTTTCGCGGTTGCATACGGTACGCCCCAGAGCGCCGAGGAATTGGCGGTTGAAATGGGGGTAGCCTTGCCTTACATGGAGGATTTGCTGGAGCATTTGACGAGGGAGACCCTGCTCAAAAAGCAGAGTGGGAAATACGAAACGGCGTTCCCCATCATCAGCCGCGAGGCACAACGGAGAATAGGGGATACACACGCAGCTTTGATGGCTCGTATGCTTCCTCCCTTAGAGGAGGGGATCGACCGTTTGATGGAGCAGTACCGAGAAGCGGGGCTGAGCTTTTACGGCGAATACTTGAATTACGAGGATGCCAAGTGGGTGATCTTGATGAAAATTTATGAGGGATATTATGATATGTGTCCCAATACGCCTGCGTACAGACCTGGAATGACGAAACGGCCGGATAACGGCGCATGGGATATTATTGGCTTTGAAGCGGTGGATATTCCATCGAAATCCGTTGGATGTCATCATCAGCATAACGGGTTTGTCTGTTACCGTTATGCCTACGCAGGCATCTGGGGACGGACACCCGATTTTCTGACCGAGGCTGAAACGGCGGTGCTCCGTGCTACTGTAACAGGCAAAGGGATCCCTGATGCTTCCATTGCCGAAAATCTGATTTCATATGGGTATTTGCGCAAGGAAGGGGATACCTATGTCCCAACTGTGGCAGTTATCCGCGAGGCGGAACATAAAAAGTTTATTCGATACGGAAAGCGCAGGAACCACTCTGCAAAATTTCTGGAGCACGCCGAAGCGCGGGGGCGTCTTAACCAAGAGGTGCTGTCCGTGATGGCTGAGATGAACCAAGAAATCCGAGAGATCGTACGGGATGATCTGCCCCGGAGCATGAGGCGTGACGAAAAATTACTGGACGGGCTGGTGTACTCCCTGTGCTGCCACTCTCCTGCTTTGGGCTACGTAGTGGAGCAGGCAATTGCCGACGGCTGGCTTACTAACAACGAGCAGACGAGCCGCTCAATTGGGGCGTATATCTACCTATAACACTCTTACAGCCGCCGCGAGGATTATCCCGCGGCGGTTTTTGAAAAAATCTTAAAACAGTATTGACATAATCCAAAAGATGTGCTATAATGAGCAAAATTTTATGAAAGGACTACGACAATGGCAGTTTACAATCTCAACCGAGATATGACCACTGTGGAAGAGCGCGGCGTGGATACCATGTATTGGGATCTGTCGGGCTTGTATTGTCGTACCCAAATTTCAGTATAGTCTCTTTGTAGGATTATAGGATATTCGGATAATGACGGTGCAAGTCGAAGGAGATTTCGATTTGCACCGTTTTTTATTTTCTTGGAGGTAGAATCATGGAAAGAATGGAAGCACTCACAAACTATTACGCGACTCACAATGAAGATGCCCGAATGACATCCAAGCATGGTATGGTCGAGTTTCTGACCACAATTCATTATGTTGAGAAGTATCTGAAACCCGGTATGCGCATCCTTGAGATCGGCGCAGGCACCGGACGGTATTCACACTATTTTGCTCAAAATGGATATGACGTGGATGCCGTAGAACTCATGGAGTGCAATATTGAAGTGTTTAAGGCGAACACGAAAGAAGGAGAAAACATCACCGTTCAACAAGGCGATGCAGTAGATCTTCAGAATATTCCTTCTGATCAGTATGACATCACTTTACTATTGGGACCTATGTATCATCTCTATACCGATGAGGACAAGATTGCAGCTATGAGCGAGGCAATTCGTATAACCAAGAAAGGCGGCATTGTATTTGCGGCATACTGCAACAGTGATATGACTGTTTATCAGTTTTGCTTCGTGCGTGGGGGCATCAACAACGAACAGTACAGCGATTTGATAGATCCAGATACTTTTACTCTCAGCTCCACCCCCAGAGAAATTTTTGCGCTCTACAGAAAAGAAGATATTGATAAGTTGATGGGAACATTCGATGTTGAAAGGTTACATTATGTTGGTACAGATATGCTTACACATTTTATCGGAAATGCTGTGGATGAAATGGATGAAGATACGTTTTCAAAATACATGAAATATCATCTTTACATCTGTGAGCGTGCTGATATGGTAGGAGCAACAAATCATATATTGGATATTTTCAGAAAGGAATCTATATGAACAAAAACAAATTGGTTGTGATCGCACGCCTTGATCACGTAGGAAATCAAACCCTATCCGACATGAAACAGATTGCGCATTCGCTACAACATCGCTTGTACGCTAATTCCTCCGATTGGCCGCCACACGTAACCATTGCGGCATATGAAGGTATGGATGAAAAAGAGCTTTGCAACTACACATCCGAATTCGCAGCAACACACTCTGCTTTTGATATTACCTTTCAGGAACTCCGAATTTTTCCCCGTGCAGTTGGCTTGGAGACTGAGGTCATTTATGCCTCTCCTGCACCTTCCGCCACATTGTCCGCATTCCACCGCAAGTTTCACGCACGCTACGATGAATATTGCGGCGATTACGGACGGCAATCTGCAAAAGCAGATTATACATTTCACAGCACGATTACCATTTGCCACACTGATGATACCTGCGTGATTATGGATGAGTTGCGCCGGCAGTTTGTACCGTTCACTGCATACATAACTGCGTTGGAGATTTACCGCAATCCTTGCCAATTTGTTGCGCGATTTGAACTGAAGCGGAAAAGCGAGAAATCCGACTCGTCGGGTGTTCCCTTGCCGATTATTTTTGAAGTTGAGCAGAATGAACTGCAAGAGTGCTTGGATGTTATTCATCAGAGCTTCCAGACTGTGGCAGATCAATTTGGATTGACGAAAAAAAACTGTCCGAAGCATACGAGCTTTATCCCTCTTTCTTTTCTTGAAACGCAGAAGGATTGGGGGTGGAATATGTACGCACTGTATGCCGGTAAAATAATGATCGGATATATGTCGCTCTCTAAAGAAAGCGAAAATTCCTTTGAGCTTCACAATCTTGCCGTGTTACCGGAGTACAGGCACAACGGCTTTGGCAAATTACTCCTCGATCACGCGAAGGATGTGGTGAAATCATTAGGCGGTCATGTCATAAAAATCGGCATTATTGAAGAAAGTACCGTCTTGAAGAATTGGTACATAGCGAACGGATTTGTTCATACCGGAACGAAGAAATTTGATCATTTACCGTTTACAAGCGGTTATCTTGAATGGCGAGGAGATTGATTGCTATGATATTTGAAGACAAGACGGGACTATGCAGGGAGAATATTTCATGCAAAAGGAGCTGCGACGCGAATCGTAGCGGTGTTCTTGCTAAAAACCATTGACATATAACGCCTTTTATGCTATAATAATGTACAATCCAACAGTAAGGAAGCAAACGTATGAACATTCGCGCAACTACGCCCAAGGATATTGACGCCGTCATGGCCATCATCGAGGAAGCCCGCGGAACCATCGCCGCCCTGGGGATCGACCAATGGCAGAACGGCTCGCCCAACCGAGCTATGATCGAGGAGGATGTCGCCCTTGGGCAGGGGTACTGTGTGGAGGCGGAGGGGGCCGTGATCGGCACCTTTGCTTTGATCGAGAACGGAGAGCCTACCTACGACCGTATTTATGACGGTGAGTGGCAGACCGCCGATCGAGGCATGGACGGAACGGTGGCTTATCTGGCCATCCATCGTGTGGCCATTTCGGTGGCCTGCCGGGGAAGCGGCGTTTCCACCGCGATCATCCATTATGCCGCAGATACCGCGCGGCGGTTGGGGCGAGACTCTTTGCGGATCGACACCCACCGGGGTAACGTGGTCATGCGGCGGATGCTGGAAAAGAACGGCTTTGTCCACTGCGGAACCATTTACCTGCAGAACCGAGACGAGCGGGTGGCTTATGAGAAGGTTCTTTGATTTCAAACAGCGAGATCTTGCGCAAAGGAGTTGTATATGTCACAGAAAGCCAAAGAAAGGGTCCATTTGATCTATGGGATTGTACTGTCCCTGCTCATCGTGGCTGTGGGGATATGCTTTGCCCTGTCCTGCCTTTCCATTTATCAAAGCGGGGGCTCCCCCTTCACACGGGAGAGCATCGCGGATCATTTTGATCGCATCGCGATCCCAGTGTACGTCTGTATAGCCGGTGTGATCGGCGGAATCGTTCTGTCCCTGGTTCTCCCGCTTGCGGGCGGGAAGGTCAAGCCCTGCCGGGATGGGGTTGTGGCTCTGGACAAGCTGTCTGCGCGTCTGGATCTCGAAGCTTGCGATGAGGCTACACGGAACGGAATCCGAAAAGAACATAGCTTGCGTAGTGCGATCGCGGTGATTGCCGCCATCGTGTGCGTGGCTGTGTTCGTGTACCCGCTGATTTGGTGCCTGAATCCCCACCATTTTTCCATTGAGAATCTGAACCGTGATATTGTAGCCGCTGCAACCACGGTTCTGGCTGCCGCGGCGGTGGCCATGGCCGCTTGTGTGGTGGCTGTGCTTCTGCGAGGTGTATCCGTCGCGCGGGAGACGGCCCTGGTCAAGTCCGCGTTGACGACGAACCCTCGGACAACGGATCATAACTGTTCCAAGATCAAGAATCTCGCCGCTGATCCCCGTTTTGTGTGGGCGGTGCGGGGCGTGATCCTGGTCGTCGGTCTCGCTTTCGTGGTGTTGGGTGTGCTCAACGGTGGCATGGCGGACGTACTGGGTAAGGCGATCCGCATCTGCACCGAGTGCATCGGTCTGGGCTGAGGAGGTGGATGTTATGAAGATCAAGCAATGGTGGAATACCCACAAGCCCTCCAAGCGCCGCCTCATCCAGCTCTATGCGGCCCTTTTGTTCAACGCCAATTTGAAGGGCTTCCAAACGGGACGCATTTACCAGGGACCCTTGAAAAACATTTGCACCCCCGGCCTCAACTGCTACTCCTGTCCCGGCGCATCGGGGGCGTGCCCCATGGGGGCATTGCAGAACGCCCTGTCGGATAGTGGTAAAACGGTGCCCTACTACGTAGTCGGTATCATTCTGCTCTACGGTCTTCTCTTCGGCCGGTGGATCTGCGGATTCCTTTGCCCCTTCGGGCTGATCCAGGATCTTCTCCACAAGATCAAGACCCCTAAGGTGGGCAAGGGGCGTATCACACGTGTGCTGTCCTACTTCAAGTACGTCATTCTCGTCTTCTTTGCCATCATTTTCCCGCTGGTCTACGCCGGCTACGAGTTTCCTCTGCCGGGCTTTTGCAAGTACGTATGCCCCGCCGGCACTCTGGAGGGCGCGGTAGGCCTGCTGTCCAACCCCGAAAACCAGTCCATGCTGGGAATGCTGGGGCCGCTTTTCACCTGGAAGTTCCTGCTCATGGTGATCTTCCTCGTAGGTGCGGTGTTTATCTATCGCTTTTTCTGCCGCTTTTTCTGCCCTCTGGGGGCCATCTACGGGCTGTTCAACAAGATCTCCTTTGTAGGTGTGAAGCTGGACAAGGAGGCGTGCGTGGATTGCGGGCTGTGTGTGGGTAAGTGTAAAATGGATATCCGTCACGTGGGTGACCATGAGTGTATCCAGTGCGGTGAATGTATCGAGGTCTGCCCCACCAACGCCATTCGATGGAAAGGCCCCAAGATCCTTCTTCCTCCCCAGGCCATCGGCGGTGAGATCGAGACCAAGCAGCCGGAATTGGCCGTCAAGCAGGAGAAGGCTAAAAAACGCACCCGCATCGCCCGTATGGTGGCGTGGGTACTGGCACTGGCCTTGCTGGGTGGGGTTCTGTACTATTACAACTTTGTGGATGGCCGTGATGCCGGGCGTCCCTCGGAGGATACGACCGAGGCTGGAACACCCGAAGAAGGTGAAACCGGCGAGCCATTGCCTCCCCGAGGACACGAGGTGGGGAATCTGTGCAGTAGCCTGGAGCTTGCGCTCTACACGGGAGGAGAGACCTTCTCGGTGGATGCCAATCGCGGCAGGGTGACGGTGATTAACTTCTGGGGAACCTGGTGCGGCCCTTGTATTGCTGAGCTCCCCCACTTCAACGACGTGGCTGAGGCATACAGAGACTCTGTAACCGTGGTCGCCGTGCATTCCAATTACAAGGGAAATACGGCTGCCGAGTGGATCCAAAAGAATTATCCCGAAACAGGCATTCTCTTTGCCCAGGATCCCGACGACGGGGCCAATGGGGCGTACTATACGGCTTTGGGCGGCGTAGGCGACTTCCCCATGACCATCATCGTCAACAAGGATGGCGTCATTACCTGCACCTGCCGCGGTTCCATCACCCACGACGAGCTGGTTGCCGCTGTGGAGGACGCCTTGGCTCAATAACCCTTATCAAATAAAGGAAAATCCCTTCCGAATGAAAGTTCGGAAGGGA
The DNA here is from genome assembly GCA_015064015.1 of Oscillospiraceae bacterium. Classification (GTDB taxonomy): domain Bacteria; phylum Bacillota; class Clostridia; order Oscillospirales; family CAG-272; genus CAMEON01. Next base: position 7,224 of record SVTB01000124.1, read on the forward strand.
TTTTTGACTGTGCACGTCAGTTCTTGGTGATCTCCACCACAAGCTCGGTGGAATCGCCCTCGAAGTAGAACTCCTGAGTAGCGTCCACGGTGTAGCCATCGGGGCATTCCACGATGGTGATGTGGTAGTTGCTGGGATCGTAGGTGAAGGTGACCACGCCGTTTG
>SVTB01000125.1 GCA_015064015.1 Oscillospiraceae bacterium
CCTCCCCCCCTACATCCCCGCCTACGACAACGCCGCAGGCAAGCCCCTCTACGCTTCCCGCTTGGAGGCTCTCATGGGTGCCCGCGACTTCATCAAGCGTTGCACCGAGGATTGCTTTGTGTTGTCGGATTGCGATATCATCTGCAACATCGACTTGGATGCCGTTATCGAAGCACACGCCAAGAGCGGCGCTGACGTGACCTACGTCACCAAGCGCGTGGATGTCACGGGCATGGACATCGCCGAGAATGTTGGCGTGATCACCGCCGACGCTGAGGGCAACGTGACAGACTTTGTCATGACCAAGCCTCAGGGCAAGGTAAATCTCTACACCAACATCATGGTGGTCTCCCGCGGCTATATGATGAGCATTCTGGCCGATGCCGCTGCCCACGGCTACACCAGTATGTTCAGAGATATCATCAGCCACTCCGTTGGCAAGGCCAACTACCGTATCTACGAATACGACGGCTGGTATGCTTACATTGGTTCTTTGGAGAGCTATTTCGCCTGCTCCATGCAGCTTCTCACCGACGAGGCCAGAAAGGGTCTCTTCTATGTCAAGAACCGTCCCATTCTCACCAAGGTGCGCAACTCCGCTCCCACCAAGTACAACGAGGGTGCTTCCGTTAAGAACTCCCTTATTGCTGACGGTTGTATCATCGAGGGTACCGTAGAGAACTCCATCCTCTTCCGAGGCGTCAAAGTAGGAAAGGGCACCGTGGTTAAAAACTCCATCCTCATGCAGGATACATACACCGGCTCCGATGTCAGTCTCAACTGCGTCATCACCGACAAGAATGTTATGATCCGCGACGGCCGCACACTCTCCGGTCACGAGACCATGCCCTTCTTCATCGGCAAGAACGGTAGTGTTTAAGGAGTACGTATCGGGGGAAACTTCTTGAGAGAAGTTTCCCCCGCACCCCCTTCAAGAACCTTTAATAACGACGAAAGGAAATACATATGGCAAAAAAGATTCTTTTTGTAGGTGCCGAGGTCATGCCCTTTGCCGCCACGGGCGGTCTGGGTGACGTAATGGGCTCCCTCCCCGCCGCCCTCAAGGCCAAATACGACGAGGATGTGGATGTCCGTGTGGTGGTACCGCTGTATGCCGCGGTGTCTGACACGGTGCGCGCGCAAATGACCTTGGAGAAGGCCTTCACAGTACAGCTCGCCTGGCGCAACCAGTATTGCGGTGTTTATTCCCTTGTGAAGGACAACGTAACCTTCTATTTCATCGACAATGAATTCTATTTCAAGCGCGACAGGCTTTACGGCCACGGCGACGATGGCGAGCGCTATGCTTACTTCTGCCGTGCCGTACTGGAGATGATGGATCGTTTGGACTACTACCCCGATGTCCTGCACGCCAATGACTGGCAGGCCGCCTTGTCCATCGTCTACCTCAAAACCAAGTATGCCTGGAATGAAAAATATGCCGCTATCAAGACGGTATTCACCATCCACAACATTGAGTATCAGGGTCAGTACGACTTTGCGATGCTGGGTGACGTGTTCGACATCGGTGCCGAGCATTACACCCTCATGTCCTATGATGGCTGCATCAATCTCTGCAAGGCCGCCATTGAGTGCGCCGATAAGGTATCCACCGTCAGCCCCACCTATGCTCATGAAATCATGACCCCCACCTATTCCCACCGCCTGCACTTTATCCTGGCGCGGAACAGCCACAAGGTCATGGGTATCCTCAACGGTATTGACATAGACTTCTACAATCCCTCCGCTGATACCGATATCCCCGCGCTGTACTCTGCCGAGGACGTAAGTGGTAAGGCTGAATGTAAGCTGGCCTTCCAAAAGGAATACTGTCTCCCCGAGGCAGCGGACGCGCCCATCATTGCCGTCATTTCCCGTCTGGCCTCTCACAAGGGCATTGACCTGATCTCGGGTGTACTTCGCCACGTGCTGGATATGCACCCCAAGGCACAGTTTGTGGTGTTGGGTACGGGCGAGGGTCAGTACGAGGCCTACTTCCGCCAGTTGGAGAACGACTATAAAGACAGAGTGCGCTCCTTCATCACCTACAACCGCGCCCTGTCCAAGAAGATCTATGCCGCCGCCGATATCTTCCTTATGCCCTCCCGCTCCGAGCCCTGCGGTCTGTCCCAGATGATCGCTTGCCGCTACGGTACAGTACCCGTGGTTCGTGAAACCGGCGGTCTGTACGACTCCATCAAGCCTTATTTTGAGGATGAAGCAGGTCCTCACGGCAACGGCTTTACCTTCGCCAACTACAACGCCTCCGAGCTGGAGGAACGTACCTCCGCCGCTCTCTATCTCTATGAGAAATTCCCTGCCAAATTCGCCGCGCTGGTCAACCGCGCTATGACAACCGACTTCTCTTGGGATGCTTCGGCCGTGAAGTATATGGAGATGTACGAGAGTCTCTAAGCACAAATACCGTCGGGAAGGGCTTTCATCTCCCGGCAAAAAATGGAAGACGTGACGCCTTCCCTACAATAAACAAAACCTACCGATGTCAAAAATCGGTAGGTTTTTATCATTTTAAATCATTCAAATTATTTCACAAATTCTGCGTAGATCGCTTTGAGCGCATCCTCGTACTCTGCTTCGTCTACACCAACAATGATGTTGAGCTCGGAGGAGCCTTGGTCGATCATACGGATGTTGACGTCGGCGCGAGCCAGCGCATCGCACACACGAGCGGCAGTACCCTTGGCCTTGACCATGCCGCGGCCCACCACGGCCACCAGCGCCAGCTCGTCTTCAATAAATACGCTATCGGGACGAACGCTGCGCGCGATGGACTGCATGAGTCTATCGCGGCGTCCCTCCAAAGAGTGGGAAGAAACCACGATACTCATGGTATCAATGCCCGAAGGAAGATGCTCAAAGGAAATATCGTTTTCCTCAAAGATCTCCAGTACCTTGCGGCCAAAACCCACCTCGGCATTCATGAGATCCTTTTCGATGGTGAGCACCGAAAAGCCCTTCTTGCCCGCAATACCCGTGATGACCTTATCGGTATCGTAGCCCGTAGCGTGAGCCACGATCATGGTGCCTGCGTCCTCGGGGCGGTTTGTGTTGCGGATGTTGATAGGAATACCGGCCATACGCACAGGGAACACGGCATCCTCATGGAGTACGGTGGCGCCCATATAGGAGAGCTCTCTAAGCTCACGATACGTAATTTCCTGAATGATGCAGGGTGTGTCAACGATGCGGGGATCGGCCATCATAAAGCCCGAAACGTCGGTCCAGTTCTCGTAGAGATCTGCACCCGCGGCGCGAGCTACGATAGAGCCTGTGATATCGGAACCGCCTCGAGAGAAGGTTTTGACGGTGCCGTTGGGCATAGCGCCGTAGAAGCCGGGGATCACGGCGTAATCATGTCGCTTCAGTTCGTCAGAAAGCACCTCCTGGGTTTTTTCCTCGTCCAGAGTGCCGTTGTCGCGGAAGAAAATCACGTTCTCGGCATCAATGAAATCAAAGCCCAGATATTTGGCCAAAATCAAGCTATTGAGATACTCACCACGGCTGGCAGCATAGTCTCGGCCGGAGACGTGGAGCATGGCGTTTTTGACATAGTTCAGCTCGCCGGACAAATCGAAATTCAAGCCAAGATCTCGAATAATGCTATTATATCTGTCGCAGATGCGATCATAGGCGGCATCAATGACCTCACGAGGCTCTCTGGCTTTGATGAGATTGTAGCACTCGTAAAGCAGATCGGTAACCTTGCTATCATTCTTGTCGCGCTTGCCGGGTGCAGAAGGTACGACAAAACGACGAGTGGGATCCGCCTTGACAATAGCCGAAACCTGTTTGAAATGCTCGGCATCGGCCAAAGAGCTCCCGCCGAATTTAACAACTTTGATCATGAAAAATAATCTCCTTTAAACAGTGAATCAATACAATATGATATACGCCCTCTATTCACAAGGTATGGGCACATTTATAAATCGGTGACAAGATTATTCCCTCGGAGCCCAAGAGACTTGAGGGTGTCTGTCCCGCGGGGGCCCGGGGGGAACATCCTCTCCCAACACACTCTCGCCATCGGTGATATACCGCTTGGCTTGGGTGGTAAACAGCTCGTAGTAACGACCTTGCTTTGCCATCAGCGAGCGGTGATCGCCTTCCTCAATGAGCTTACCATATTCCAAAACAAGGATCTTGGAGGCCACGGTAGCACTGGACAGACGGTGAGAGACGAAAATTGTGGTTTTATCTGCGCGCAAGCGGTCAAACTGGTTGAAAATCTCCTGCTCGGCCATGGGGTCAAGGGATGCAGTAGGCTCGTCCAGAATCAAAACATCGGAATCGCTGTAAAAAGCGCGGGCGATGGCCAGCTTTTGCCATTGACCGATAGACAACTCGATGCCATTTTCCTCAAAAATACGCATGAGGGGGGTGTTATAGCCATCAGGCAAATGAGAAATATAGTCTTCCGCATCTGCTTCTTTGGCGGCCTGCATCACAGCGGCCTCGTCGGGCTTCTTATGAACGTCACCAAATTGCACGTTTTCCGAAACGGTAACAGCGTATCTGCCAAAGTCCTGGAAGATGATACCAAACATCCGATAGAGATCCTCAATCTCATAGGCACGGATATCCTGACCATCCAGTAGTACACGACCCTCTGTGGGATCGTACAGGCGAGTCAGTATTTTGAGCAAGGTAGTTTTGCCCGCCCCGTTAAGACCTACCAGCACCAACGTCTCACCGGGGCGAATGGTGAAGCTCACATCATCCAGCACCTTTCTTTCGGTGCCGGGATAAATAAAGCTCACGTGCTCAAAGGTGATGGTATGGGGCTGGCCGTGGTTAACCTTGAGGGGGGCATCCGCAGGTGTGTCTCCTGAGATCGTCTCGGGTTTGGGAACCACCGTGGGCTCTTCCTTGAGGAAAGAAGTCAGGTTGTCGATGAACAGCGTGCCTTCATAAATGGTGGCAGACACGCCAATTAAAGCACCCACCTGTCCCGCGATAGACGACAGCGCACCCGTATACAGGGAGTAGTCGCCAATCATATCTTGTCCGATAACCACTAAATACGCAAACCAAGCAAAGAATGCGCAGTTCACCACCGAAGAAACTACCGTAATGGCCACGTGCCAGGCATTTTCCCGCAGGATGAGAGCACGGATACCCGCAAAATACTTGTCAAAGGTGGCACGATAGCGCTCAATAAAGGTATCTGCCAAACCAAACATTCGCACCTCTTTTGCCATGTCCTTATTGACCATGAGGTCAGCGTAATAGTTCATCTGCCTGCGATCCTTGGAGCGACGGCGAATATATTGGAAGTTTTTGCGTCGATAGTAAAAATTGATAATGGCTGAGGGAACAGACACCGCAATAACGACCAGTGCCGCCCACCACAGCTTGGTAGCCAGGATCACCACAAAAGAAATCAGGGTAATAACGGTGCTGAACACCGAAAAAGTGGCCGACAAAATCTGAATGGGACGCATTCCCGCCTCCCTATTGGCATTTTCCAGCTTTTCATAAAAAGCGGGCAGATCGAAAGCACAAATATCCAAGGTTTTGGCTTTGTGCATGATTTCCAGCTTCACCGTCCGCACCACCAGCTCACCGGCGATACGAGTCACCGTGTTTTTCAGGGTGTTGACAATGCTGTTGAGAATGTTATAGGAAAACATAAACACCAGCAAAAAAAATACCGTGCTCCCCAAAAAGGCTTTCAGGTCGCCCTTAAAGCCACCGTTGGAAGTCTGTAGTGCGTTGAGGATGTATTGAGAAATTTTGGAGCCCACCACAGGCATCACACCCTGGAAGACAGCAAAAAACATCATGGCAAACAGAATCCATCGGCCCGTTTTCCAGACCAACTTGAAAATATAAGCCATACGGGTAAAAAATCCGCTAAGCAACTCTTTAAGATAGCGAGGCACATCAAAAAGATTTTTCGGAGGAGTAAGCTGTGCATATTGGAATTGTCTCATGCCGGGATGTCCGGGAGGCATCAACATCACATCCTTCTTTGAAAAATTAACAGGGTCACGGCCCTTGGCGAAGCCACATACAATGGCGTAATCTAAATATTCATTTTATCACGATACATTGAACGATTTTAGGGGAATATGTAATAATTTTGTAAATTGATGTGATACAAAAACGCCGCCCCAAAGGGCGGCGTCTTGCATCATATTAGTCGGCAAAAATCAGCGTCGCGCCCGCGGGCACGCCTTCGCTGTTGCAAAGGTTAATTTGTTCACCGTACACATTCCAATACACACTGTTGTAAGCAATACCCTTGAAAGTGCGACGGCTTTCAATGGTAATCTGGTTGGGGGCGGTGATGGTAGCAACGATATTCGACCCTTGATCCTGGGTCAGCGTATAGTTGGCGGCCACGGTGGCAAAGCCCGTAACCTCGGTACTACCGTCAGAGGTTTTCAGTCCCTCACCCACATTTTCATAGGTCAAAACCGCTTTTTTGCCGTCCTCGGACAGCTCAATGGAGACCAGAATGGGGCCTGCGGCCTCTTCCATTTTTGCAATTCCCTGCACGGCGGCAGCCAGCTTGGCGGCGCGCTGACCCTGCTCAAACTTGCAGTTGGGGTGGAGGGTATTCCAGTAGGTGTCATCCAGCCACAGATCAGAGGATACCACCTGATAACTGTTGGGCAGGATCTGAGGGATACCACCCATAACAGAGCGGATCAGACCCACATCCATAGCCGCCCAGAAAGGCATAGCTCCGGAGGGCTTGAAATCGGGATGCTGCTGGTAGTTGGTGGGGAACTCCACAAAGTAGACGGGGAAATCCTTGTTGACCAGGTTGTGGGTGCCTCTCATATAGGTCATGAGCGCGGAGAAGTTCTTTGCAAAGACTCTGGCGTTGGACACCTGGAAATCACTCTCGCCCTGATACCACAGCACACCCGCGATGGCATACTTCTCAAAGGGATTCATGTAGTGGTTATACATATAACGACCCCAATCAGCGTTGACGCCCGTGGTCACGTAATAGCCCTTCGAATCGTTGAAGCGGTCGGTCTTACAAGCCTCAGCCACCTCGTTGGGCATGAAGGCACCCAAGGGCTGACCGTTGCCGTCGATCTCAATGATGCCCACGGGAACAGAGTTGTCGGTGATATCCACATAGTTGTAGGCAAACAGATAGCCGATGGCGGAGAAGCGGCCGATGTTGGCGAGGGTCGCCTTCTGCCAGACGGAGCCGTTTCTCAGCTCGTCACAGACCTCCTCGGTGCCGCGCTG
>SVTB01000126.1 GCA_015064015.1 Oscillospiraceae bacterium
CTGCCAAGGGTCAGTATATCAAGTCCTGCGTGATCGCTTCCACCATGGGCCCCGGTATCAAGGTCAACCAGGCTAAGCTGAGCTGATTTGAACCGAGACGAATGATAAAAGCGGCGTGACCTTATGGGTCACGCCGCTTTTATATTATGGGTCACCTCTAAAAATTCTCTTGACGGCGAATCCATGGTGATTTTTCCGCCATGCGTCACATATTTTTCTTCGCGTAGCTCCACTACGCGTGCAAAAAAATTCTATCATCTGACGAAAAACGCCCTCATGGCTCGCTCGCCAATAGAGTTTTTAGAGATTCCCTATGGTTGTACGTTCTTTGCTAATGTCAGCTCAAACCACCCTGTTGAATATAGGCGGCTAACAAATCGCGGGCGTAGATGCCGGATTCGTAGCGTGCTACTTCAGTAAGACGATTAGGCGCGTAGGTGGAACAGTAGGTATCGGTGACGATATAATAGGTTGCATTTCTGTCAATGCTTGCAACCACGGTCTGCTTGTCTTGACCTCCAAGATAGATATAATAATTGCTATTGTTGGTATTGATGAAGCGAGAGATCAGGTCGCTACCCTTGATGGAACAGAGAACAAGATCGTTGTCGAAGGGGAAGATGGATTGCAGGGTGGCGTAGGAGACGTCTCCCGCGGGAATTTCATAGGGACTTCGAACAGAAATGAATCCGCCCCCCAGCGTAATGTTGTAGGTATCACCCCAAGCCTCCATACCTGCCTCGTAGTAGAGCTTGGCTACCAGATTGCGGAGCATGGTGCTGTTGCGATAAGAGGCGTTGTAGCCTACAATCCGCAGAGCATCCTGAATCTCGGCGTTATATTTGTCCAAAAGCTCCTGGATGAGCGGATCGTCCTGGAGATGAGTGTAAACGTCGGCTTTGACGAATTCTGCCGTGGTCAGGGCGTGAGAGCCATTGGCAATGTTGACGGCCACCTCGGCGTGAGAAAGCCCCTTGTTGTCACCGCCGCCTTGCAAATGATGTACGCCGTAGCTGTCCTTCAGGACGTACTGCTTATGGGTGTGGCCCTCAAAAACAAGGTCTACATACCCGTCGGAGAGAGTGGGATCGTAGAAGGAGGACAGGGAAGAGCTGTTGACATTGGTCACGCCACCGTATTTGTTTTGTTCGTAACCGTCGTGAATCACATAAACGATGAAATCGGCGCCATTATCTCTCAGACGGCGGGACTCTTCTTTGACAAGAGAAGCCAAGCGGCTATCTGTGATAAAGTAAATATCTTGGGTCTTGTCGCCCGAGATGGAGGAATAGCAATCTCCCATAGCGCCAATGATACCTACCTGAATGTTGCCGCGGTCAATCAGCAAGGAGGGTTGACAGTAATCCACGAGGGTATCATCGCTCTTTTCATAAATGTTGATGGCCAAGAAAGGGAAGTCTGCCATTTCGGCATTTTTCTTGATGGCCGCCTCGCCCCAGTCATATTCGTGGTTGCCCAGTACCATGGCGTCGAAGTTCATGTGGTTCATCCAGTCGGTGAGGATAAGGCCTTCGGTGTTGTTGGACTCTGCAGAGCCTTGCCACATATCTCCTGCAGACAGAAGGAATGCTTCCTCGTCCTCTGCCATAGCGTTTTTCAGATAGGTGGTCATTTCGTCCAAGCCGATGTGGTTACTGCCGTCGGAAAATTTGCCGTGCAGATCGTTCAATGTATAAAAGTCCAGAAGGATTACCACGTATTCGCCGCAGATATCACAATACCCGTCATTTCCGTCATCTTTATGGGCATCTGCATCGCAGATATGCGACGTGTCAGCTTCGGTAGAAATCGGGGTTTCGATTTCATTTCCCGGACCGTTGCCTGCGGGAGGGGTTTGGCATCCTTTGAGCGCAAATATCAAAGAAAGCAGAAGGAAAAGGAGTTGTTTTTTCATAAAATCACCTTTCGTTAGGAATTGTCTACATTTTACCACGAAAAACGGAGATTGTCAACGGGAGAAGAAGAATTGTCGGTGCTTTTTGCAAAGATGTTCTTCCGCAAAATAAAAATACACTTTTGCCCTGCTATACGGCATGAGAGGGGGTTTTATGGTAAAACTGTTCAAAAACAGCCGTGAAAAGGGGCGAAAATTTTTATCATAAAAATAAAAAAACCTCTTGCAATTCTTAAGGTTTTGTGATATGATATAGAGGTATATGTGAGCCTTGCCGCATACCCTCTCATATGAGGTAGGGTTGGAGCATAATTATTTCGCTGTAATAGGAGGTAGAAGACATGCCTAATATTAAGTCTGCAAAGAAGCGTGTAAAGGTTACTGCAACCAAGACCCTTCAGAACAAGATGTTCCGTTCTCAGATGAAGACTGTTGTCAAGAAGTACGAGGCAGCTGTTGCCGCTGGTGATATCGCCACCGCTCAGGTGCTTTACAAGGTTGCTGTCAAGAAGATTGACGTTGCCGCTTCTAAGGGCATCATCCACAAGAACTGTGCAGCTCACAAGAAGAGTGCTTTCACCAAGGCTCTCAACGGAATGAACGCATAATTCATGGCCATTTGAAACAAATGATAAAAAACCCTTTTGTGATCTCTCACCATCACAAAAGGGTTTTTTATATGCACTATCACAGTTCAATCAGCTCTTTGGGGCTCTTCGTGAAATCGTGGATAGTGCCGTCGGGGAGAACGGTGACCATATCCTCAATACGGCAACCGTACTTGCCTTCGATATAAATACCGGGCTCTACAGTGACTACGTGGCCCGGGCGAAGCACTTCGGTGTCAGGCACAATGCCTGCCAAGCGAGGATTTTCGTGGATGAACAAGCCAACGCCGTGGCCTAAGCTGTGACCGAAGCAACCCTTGTAGCCGGCGTTGTCAATGATATCGCGGGCAATCTTGTCGGCATCGGCGCACTTCATCCCTGCATGGAGAGCATCAAGCGCGGATGTCTGAGCTTTTAAGACGGTGTTGTAGAGGTGCTTCATTTCTTCATCGGCCTTGCCGAGAACCACGGTACGGGTCATGTCAGAACAGTATCCGTCCACGCGAGCACCGAAGTCCATGGTGAAAAATCCCTTTTCCAGCTTCACGGGACGAGGAACACCGTGGGGGCGGGAGGAGTTAGAGCCTGAAACGGCGATGGTCTCAAAGGCGGTACCCTCGGAGCCGTGAGCGCGCATGAAGAATTCCAGCTCCAGAGCCACTTCCAGCTCGGTGCGGTCGGGGGTTATGAAGTTGAGAATGTAAGCAAAAGCCTCGTCGGTGATGGCTTGCGCACGGGTCATGGCGGCGATCTCGGCTTCATCCTTGATGAGACGGAGCTTTTCGATCATGGCAGAACCACCCGCGACTACCTGAACACCCTCAAAGGTGTCGCAAAGACGGTTGTAAAGAGAATAAGAGGCTTCGGCTTCTTCAAAGGTCAAGGTCTTGATCTTTTTATCTTCCAGCAGCTTCTTGACGTAGACCAACATACGGGTGTCGGGCATGATGACCTGACATTCGGATTGGTCAACGATGGACTTTGCGGCTTCAATGTAGCGGAAGTCGGTGAGCAGAAAGGCTTCCTCCTGCAAGATGAGCATAAAGCCGTCGGTGTAAGCGAAATTCGACAGATATCTTTGGTTGATCTCGGAGGAAATGAGGATGGCTTCGGTACCGCTCTCTTTCATAGCGGCCTGAAGGTTTTTGATGTGGGACATGGTAAATATCTCCTTGCTTTTTAAATTATGAAGTTACATTTCAATGACCGCCATCTCTGCGCAAGAGAAACTTGGCACGGTATAGGACACCTTGCCGTTCTCATAGGTGAAGGGCAGATCTGTCATGGCGGGGGCGAGATAGACCCGCTTGGGGACGGAAGAAACGACCAGCGAGCAGGTCACGTCGGGGGTAAAGGGCAGATCCTCAATGATTTCCACGCTGTTGCCTCTCACCTTGGGGATGGCGTAAACCAGCTGGTGAATAAGTTGCGTTCCGGTATCGGTTTTCTTCACTGCTACGGAGGTCACTCCGCAGGTAGGCAGATTGGTAGTGAGTGTTTTATTTTCTCCCAGCAGGCGGTCGATCACGTCGGTGACCACGTTTCGCAGATGTACCGCCCCTTTGTCGGCATATTCGGAGAAGATCTCCCAGCCGATGTAGGCGATGGAGGGTGTGATGATGGAGGCATCGGCCACGGTGGTACGGTCGTAAGGCGTGTGCTGGTGGGAGCAGAAGCGACGGGGGGCACGATTGAAGTAGGGATCCATGCGCAGGACGGGATGCCCCAAGCTGACGCAGCTCTCGCGAAAACTGATGCGGTAATTACGGCTATACATAACGTAGGAAGTATTGCCGTTTGGTTTGAGATCATAGGTGGGCTTGAGATAGGAGGGACGGAACTCGCCCTCTCCGCCAAAGTCCACGCCAAAATCAAAGACAAACTGGCCACCATAGGTACCCGACCGTCCTGTCAGCAGGAGCTTGCCGCCCTTTGTGAGATAGTCGTTCAGGCGGTCGCGGAGGTCGCCTGCGGGGATCTCCATAGTGTCGGGGAGAATGAGGAGGCGGTACTTGGAAAAATCGGCCTCGGGATCCAGAATATCATAGAGGTAATGCCCCTCCAGCATGATGCGGTTGGCACCCAAATCTTGCTTGATACCGTCGGGGAGGGCACCCGGGCAGATATTACGGAAATTCTCGGCGGAGAGCAAACCGATATCGGCGGTGAGGTGGGAGTCGATCAGCCAAGGCTCACGGGCTTCCACCTCTTTGTAGGCCGCGCCGATGAGGTTGTAGGTGGCGAGGTCAAACTCCCCGTCGGGGTGAAGCTGATCGCCAACTGAGCAGCGCGCACCGCAGGCATTGGCCAGGGCTGTTTCGTAACGCAGGGCGTTGGGGTGTTTGAAGCCGCCGAACTCTCCCCACGTGGTGTGAAATTTGCCCGTCATGCCCAGGAAATGACGCCCCAGGGTACGAGCGTAGGCGGCGGCACGGGGGAAGTGATCGTAGCCCCAGCCGCCTGTGGGCAGAGATTCCAACTCGAAGTGGCCCCGGTTCTTAAAGGCGATATCACGGCCCTGGAAGATGGCCCCGCCGTCGTTGTGGATGATGGGGAGGCCGGGGATGATGCGCTCCACGGTCTCGGCCACACGGTCCGTGTACCGATCGTAGACTACCCGGGCGTACTTCCATGCGTCGGCGTCACTGTCGGGATCCAGTCCACGTTCCTTCATGCCCTTGATACAATCGGGGCACCAGCAGGGAATCATGCCGATAATATCCAGAAACAGACCGTCAAACCGCCCCTTGTAGAGGGTCAGCATTTCCTCGATCTCGGCGGCGAGCTGATCCAGATAGGCGGTGCCGAAGCAGAGACGGTGGTAGCCCGCTTCGGTGTCGAAATTGCCGCCGTAGCCATTCTTATCTCGCCGCAGATGCTCGGGATGGCGGATGGCGTACTGCTCCGAAAGCCCCGCCGAGATATAGATCTCGGTACGCACCCCCAGCTCTTCGCAGACGGCCAGCTGCTCATCCAGCAGGTCACAGCATAGGTGGGGATGGGGGAGGTTGACTTTGGTTGGGTGATATGACCAACCGTGGTGACACTTGGAGAAAAGGGTGATGGAATTGATATGACCTGCCTGCAGCGCCGCCTTAAAATTCTCACGGGAGAAGCGGGAGCCGATCCCCTCGATGCACTCGGAGGTGTGGAAGTCGAGGTGAATTTGACGGTAAGGAATGGACATAACAGATGCCTCCTTCTATATTCGCTTTTTATGGTATAGTATCATATCGTACCATGTAGGTACGGGGTTATTCATGTTATCGTACCACGCCAGCACGTCTTGGGCTTGCTGTAGCATGGTATTGATTTCTCTCTCGCCAAAGGGTATTGCCCACGGCACAGAGGAGAGCATATTACTGCTGATATACAGCGCAAGTAACCGCCAAAATTCCATAGGGACGGGGGTATTATCATCCACACCGAAGTAGCCGTCCACCAGCCCCGTGGCAAATGTGGGAGCGGCTTGGGCGCACCAGACGATGCGGTTGAATTCCTCCCAGGGGTCTCCGAAGTCGTAGCGGTCGAAGTCGATGATCACAATCTTTGGCGTGGTTTCTGCATCCGTCAGCATCATATTGCCGATGTGGTAGTCTCCGTGCTGGAAGGTCTGGGGACGATCCGCCAGCAGATGGCGGTTGTTCTCGATGTAGCGCAGGAGGTGATGATCGCCTTCGAATTTGATGGGACAGTCGGCGTACATCTTGATCTTGCGGTCGATCTTGGCGTTGAAGCGGGGCTCCCAATCGGGCTGATCGGCGGGGGCGGGGATGGAATGGATGCGGGTCAGATACTCTCCCGCGTCACGGCCAAGGCGGTACTGTACCTCGGTGGGAAGGGTGGGGACGGTGGCCTCAGCATCCACTCCGTCGATCCATGAATGGATGGCGTATATTCCTTCGTTGCATTCTCCGATGGCGATTGGCTGACACATGGGGATTCCCGTGTCGGCTACGGCCTTTTGGAGGTCGAAGAGCTTTTCGAAACGATCGCCCCGTGCTCGGGAGGTGATACGGAGGAAATAGGAGGTGCCGTCGAGGGTGACAGCGCGGTATTTTTGGTCACCCGACCAGCCGTAGTTTATGGGGGTGAGGGTTTGGAAATCTGTGAGCTTCATAGAGATCAAAGGGAGCTGTGCTCCATCCAATATCGTTTCATGGCCAATGCGTCCTCGGCCATAGTGCCGTCCGACTCGCAGATGATGCGGGGGCAGAGATTATCCACAATGATAGCCTCCATGAGGGGCTCGAACTCGGGGCCGTAGACCGTATCCTCAAAGGTGACGTGGCGCTTCTCCCCGGCCTCGGTGAACTCGATCTTGGAAAAATGACAATGGAGATGGGTGGCGTACTCGGAACCCAATTTGTCTGCGATGGTATGGAACACGCGACGGTAACTGTCTCGGTCGGGGAATTGACCGCCCACGCCACGCGCGTTGAGGTGACCGAAATCCACTACGGGATGGAAGTGGGGATCCACCTTGCACTGCTGGATGACCTCGTCCAAAGTCCCCAACTGGTTGCGCTTGCCCATGGTCTCGATGCCCAGACGGA
>SVTB01000127.1 GCA_015064015.1 Oscillospiraceae bacterium
TCCTCAATACCGTGGATATCGTCGGGGGTCACACCCTTCTTGTCCATTTTGGCGCGGTAGTAGGGAACGTTGTCGTAGATGTGGCGAACCTGCTTCTTCAGCTTCTCGGACTGCAGAGCCTGCATCTTCTCCAGAGGCATGGTTTCGATTTCGGGTTGGTAGTAACGCTTTTCCATAGGGTTGCCTTTCTTTTTATATACAGAGTTTAATGTTTTGTTTCCTGAGAATAAATCCGTTCAGTTTCACGGGGATCCATACGCACAAAGGCGATCACGTAAAACACGGTAGTCGCTATGGCCAGTACCGTCGTAAAAATCACAGTAGGAGTATCCCACCAATGACCCGCTCCCAGGGTAGGCATCAAGTGGCCGCAAAAATCATAAACCGCGTGTAGTATCACACACAGCCACAAGTTGGCGGTTTTGAACAAGATCACCGAGCACATAGCGCCAATTAAGAAGGAATAGCCGATCTGCAAGAACACTGCCCCGGGAGATGCACCCGCCAGCAAATTGGCTAAATGGACAATACCAAACACCGCCGAGGAAAGCACGATACTCATAAACAGACCTTTTTTGGTCGTGCGTTTCTTTTCTGCGATGATCAAAAGTGCCACACCTCGGAAAGCCGCCTCTTCAAAAAGACCGATGGCAAGGCATTCCAGCGCAAACCACAAAATATACCAGGGCTCGCCGTGAACGAAATAGGCATCCCCCCAGATCATAGAAAGGATAGGCATATTGTTCACCACCACGAGCGCGGCGGGAATACAAAACAAAAGTGCTTTGCCAAAGGGGCGGCGCAGGGGATTCAGCACGCCATAGCCAAGAAACGCCAAAATCGCGTAAAATACGACAGCACCCACACCGCGGGTAATGGTCATGGTATAGAGCCGTTGGAGGGTGGCGTCTTCCGATAACACGGGCTTGCACACTTCAAAATACAACAGCACAAGCATACCCACAAAGGTCAAAGCGATGGCGATCTTACGAGCCAAATCTTTTGTGGAGGGAGTAGGTGTCGCAGGCACAGAGACATCCTCCGTCGATTGATGTTTCTCCTGCATATCACACCTCAGGGGTCGTATCTTCGGATAGGCCTGCGTCCTCCGTCTGCGGGACGGGTCTCTTTTTATAATCCACGTACAACTCAATGACCCAAAGGATCAATCCACCCGAAATCAAGAGAACGGAAATCAACTGAGAGGGAGACCAGAAGTCCACAACGGTAGCACCTCTGTCATCAGCGCGCAGATATTCGGCAATGAAACGCCAGATACCGTATGTCACCATGTACAAGGGCATGAGGTATTTTTTATTTTTCCAAAACAACACAAAGGTGAGCGCCGACAAGGCCAGCAAGAACAGAGCCTCGTACAGCTGAACGGGAATCACCTTAACTAAATCTTTCGTACCATCACCCGGAATGTCCATATAAACGCCATACCAAGCGGTTGTGCAAGCACCGTGACAACAGCCCGCCATCAAGCAACCCAAACGGCCAAAGCCGTGTGCCACAGTGATACAGGGCGCGGCAATATCCGAGGCGGTGCGCAAATGGCGGATGTGGTATCCGTCCTTAAACATAAAATGTCCGGCAATAAAATAGATGATGATGAACATAGCCGTACCGCCGATAAGACCACCGTAAAAGGTCGCTCCGGTACCGTTTTCAATGACAAACACGCCGTCATCCATAAAGTTATAGAAGGCTTGGAACAAAACCGCTCCTCCATAACCCAAAAGCACAGCGAATACCGCGTTGAACAAGGCAAGATTGATCCATTTCGCCCGCATCTTCCGCCTGTCAGCCAACAAACGAACAAACACCAAACAAGCCAGCACGCCGATCAGCATCAGGATGCTGTAGAGATCTATATCTCCAAAAAGTCTTTTGTTATACATATATACGATACATCCTTCCGTCAGGTTAGATGACGTTCTCATAAAACGTCCTTTTTCTTGGATACCGTTCATTATACAACATGATTGTGAATATAGATTAAATATTTTTTAATATTTAATTAAAAAATGCGAGAAGATCCCGGGATCTTCTCGCATGGAGGTTATTCAGAACATCAATCCTTCTTGCGGATAAAAGCAGCAGCAGCGGCCATCATCAGCGCGGTCAGAGCCGTACCGGCCATCAGTACAGAAGCACATCCGGACTCTTCAACAGGATCGGTCGCCTGAGGAGCCTTGGTTGCCTCCTCGGGGGCGCTGGTCGTTGCATCGGTAGGAGCATCGGTCACATCCACAGGCGCATCCGTAGGAGCTTCGGTGGCGTCCACAGGGGCATCGGTAGGAGCCTCGGTGGGCTCATCGGTCTCCTTTTCGTTATAGGTTGCAATGTTGTTGACCAGCTCGTCAAAGAATACCTGACCGTCGGCGGTAAGAGGAGCAGCGTGCACAGCATTAAAGTTGTTGTTGTCGTTGCCTGCGTCAGCGACGAACAACACATCATTGATGACCAGCATACGAACCACGCGATCGCCGTACTCAGCGGTCAGGGGAATCGTTGCGACCTTTTCATAGGAGGAGTCATCCAAAACGACAACGGCAGAACCATCTTTCATACCGCAGAGCAGGAAGCCACCCTCGTGTTCTACAGAATAGACTCCGCCCAGTTCTACAACCTCGGCACAAGCAGAGCCATCAGGAGCAATCTTCATGATACCATCCTTGCCTTCGTTGGCATTGACAACCAGCCAAATGATACCGTCGTCATCCACGTCCATGTACTGACCCTCCTTGAGGGTGAAGCCTGCAGAGGCCACAGGATTGGAGGAATCCGAGAAATTGATTTGACCATCTTCACCAAAGTCTTTATTCAGCTTGGGATTTTCGGGGTCAGTCACATCGAAGCAGTAGAGAGCATCGTAGTCATAGTTGACCATGACATAGCAGTAGTAGTTATCGCCTACCTTGGCCACGTCAACGCCGTTGACACCGACCTTAACACCGGCCTCGTCACCGGGAGTACCAAACTCATACACGGGTGTCAGAGCAACTTCTTCCAGAGTGCCGTCTTCCTGCTGTTGAGCAATACCCAAGTTGACAATATTATAGTTTCTGGAGAATGCAAAGCCTACGTATACGTAGCCGCGATCATCGGCGACAATACCCTTGGCGTAAGAGAAGGGAGAACCGGTCAAACCGGCTTCACCATCGTACTGATAGTACAGATCGGTAGGAATGCACTTCTGCGTATCATACACCACGACACCGCGCACGCCGGTACCGCCGTTCAGGGTACCCATGTAAAGATAACGGCCGTCGGTGGACATGGCAAAGCCGCGCATATTGATGGTAGCGGCCTGGAACCATTCGTCTTCAAGCTCGGGAATCTCCTGCTCCCACCAAAGCTCAAAGTAATCTTCGTTGAGGTCGGACATGATAGAATCTCCGTTTTGTACGTACAGAGCCTTCAGCTCCAGGGTGGACCACGTATCAGCGGTCACATTGGCCGACAGCGCAGAAGTACCCACAACAGCCAGAGATAGAAGCAAAGTCAATACCAAAACGATTGCTAAAAACTTCTTCATTTCAAGTTCTCCTTGTTCTGTATTTGAACACAAGTTTCAAAAGCAACGTGTTCTTTATGCATAGTATAGCATCTACATATGTAGGCTTAACAAATAATTCATGAATTTTTTGTTAATAAGCGTCATTATGCTTTCATTCTCTGCTGTAAAATTACACAAACATCCTCCACATTTTGTGGCGTAGCCACTTGATCCTTGGCATAAGTCACCGCCGTGAAAATCGCTGTCAGGCGATTCATCTCTCCGATGTTCGTCTTTCGGCGGATCACCTCGGCCATTTCCAGGGGTGTGTGATGCTTGGCGATCCCGATATGGGCATGGTAAAGCTCGGTGATCAGCACCTCATACGCATAGCGATATTGGGCGTTGATATCCGGCAAAGCCTTCATCTGCTTGACAAAAACGCGATATCCCGTGGGAAGCTCTTTCTCCGTCCTTTTGGTTGCCGTGACGGTATCCACATAGTGCTGTTTCTTTGGGCGTTCTCCCACGACCTCTTGAAACTCCATCTCCTCATTTTCCCGGGCGCCGCGCTTAAAGCGGAGGCGAAGGAAAAAGCCGATCACCTTGCCAAAAAAGTCACGCAGGATCTTTTCCCAGTATTTCAGCCCGCGGGGGCGCAGAAAACGAAGAATCGCCAGCACCGACAAGGTGGGAATGATGATGAGTCCGACAAAAAACAGAGCCAGATTGATCCCCGGTACACCCTTGACGGGAAAGTCCAGCACCAGGCTCATGTCGGGGGTCAGCAAAAAGCGGATCGGAATGATCAGAAGCGCCAGCAAGCTGAGAATCACCACCGACGTCAGCAAGGTCGTCAACCAAAGAGCGGCCGCGCGCCCCATACCGTGGAGTCGAAGCTCACGCGTGGCATAGCAGGTCTTGGAGGAATAGGCGGGTTTGATGACGTATTCCTGGTTCATCAGGACAAACAGACACAGCGAATAGGCCAGTACACAAAACACGAAGAGGCCGTTGACACCGTTCCCCCACCAGGTAGCGATACCAAAGGGAACCCCAAAGGCAAACAGGCATTCGATCAAAGTGCGCAAAGAGCAAAGCTGATGGAATTGCAGGGGTACAAGAAGCGATCCCAACACCGATGCAACGACGCAGGCGATCATCAAAAGGGGGAAGCCCACCTCGGCGTTATAAAAGGGATATAACAGGGATTCCAATATCTGCCCCGAGACGAAGCTGAAACCAACAGCCACGGCAGCGCCGAGCACCAGGGATGGAATCATCACCGCGGGAGGCGAAAACTGCCATTTGGTTTCGAAAGAAAAGCTGAACTCCTCCTCGTCACCCTTAAAAAAGAGAAAACGGATACACTTATGGATGCCGTAACCTACGGCAAAAAGCAAAGCGGAAGCTATCCAGGTAAAGATTTCTGCATACTGCCCTGCCCCGAACCAAACCAAAATTTCGAAATAGGGCATGGCAATGGCGCAAAAGGCCACACAGGCCAGGAGCTTATAAAATTTCAGCCAACTTCGCCGCCATTTTTCGGTGGTGGGCATATTTTGATGCCCCGCGATCCTTGACTTGACACGACCGGCTAATTTGGCGGGGCTGGTTCTTTTCAGCCTTGCGGGCTGAATGTTTTTATGACGCATAGCCCACACCTCCTTTCCAACGGCTGTGGCGGAAGTATGCCTCCACCTCGGGCGGCATGGTCAACGCGTTCTGATAGGAGGTCATGATATAGAAGATTACATTGATCCCCTGCTCTGCCATGGCGCGGTGGAAATTCACCATACGCTGATCCACAAAGGAGGTGACGAACACGATGTTGCCGCCTTGGGCATAAAGATGCGGATTGGCCATGATGTCCTCCAGCAAACGCTCGGTGGGCAGAGACAGCGTCATGGGAAGCTTGGCCAAAATACGGTAGGCCTCGATGACAGAGCTTTTGTCGGTGAACTGCTCGCTGGCAAAAATATGACAGCCCAAAGCGCCGTCATGAACTCGGCCACCGCCCAAAAGCTCGCTCGGTTCGGTATTCGCCATGAGACGGACGGGGATATTTCTACGGATAGCACTATCCAAGAGAGACGCGCACAGAGAGATACAGTCCTCCACGTACGCAGGCGTACTGATATTGGGAAAGTCTTTTTCAATGATCACGGATTGCATATTCAGCACAATGTGGTAGCTGTCATTTTGCTGAACCTCATACTTTTTGACCATCATACGGCCAAGGCGGGCGGTTTGCTTCCAGTCCACGGTGTTGAGGGGATCAAAGGGCTCGTACTCTCGGACACCGCATATGGACATAGGGTCCTGCACAAGACCTTTGGAGGTCGTACGTTCCCCTGCGAAGGAGGGGGAGAGAGCCATCTGGGTCAGCCATTCGGCGGCCACGGGTAACACCGTCAAGTGATCCTTGGCGGATACCTCGGGTTGCATCCGCATGGAGTAGGTACTCATGCCGATGGCATCGTGAGAGATCACGTGCATCTGTACGGTTTGCGCTGTATAAAGCCCTCGCTTTTCCGCCACGATGCGCCAGCGCCTCGACACCTGTCCGTGGGGCGGCAGGAGAAACACGCTTTGCACCGATTGCACCGTTTCGTCTCTCCCTTTTTCCTCCTCTGCGGTAAGCACGACTTTAAGACCCTCGGGAAGCAACGTTTCCATCTTTAAAAAGGAGACGGTGCGATCGCCGTTGTTCACCACGACTTGATCAAGGTACAAATATTCCCCGGCAAACACCTCGTCGGTACTGAATTCAAAATGGTAAGACAGATCCTTTTCCATCACCATTCGCCAGCGTTTTCGTTGCACGAAATACACCAGCGCAAAGGCCAGGAGAAAGGCAATCACAAACCAACTCATAAAGTCCTCCTTAATCGGTTATGCATCGAGGACAACAGGTACTTTTGTCAGAAGATATTCGATCAACGCTTCGTTGGATTGAGACAACTGGAGACTGCTGCTTGCCCGAGCGATGATGCGATGGGACAGCACGGGTATGGCCAGCGCTTTGACGTCATCGGGCAGGACGTGGTCACGTCCCTCCATAGCCGCCCAAGCGCGGGTCGCGCGGGTCATGGCCACCACGCCTCGGGGGCTGACACCCATTTTGATCTTTTCATGGCTGCGCGTAGCACGGACGAGACGCACCATATAGTCAGCCACGGCGGGGCTGATATGTACCTGATCAATTTCAGCGCGGGCGGCACGGACGTCCTCCACGGTGGCCACGGTCTCCACGGCCTCTCCTTTGACACCTGCGCAGATCTTATCCACGATGCGCGTCTCGCCTGCCATATCGGGATAGCCCAGATGCAGCTTCATCATGAAACGATCCACCTGTGCCTCGGGCAGAGGGAAAGTGCCCTGGAACTCCAACGGATTCATGGTGGCCATGACCATGAAAATATCCGAAAGGGGCATGGTATCGCCGTCGATGGTCACTTGACGTTCCTCCATACACTCCAAAAGGGCGGATTGGGTTCTGGGGGTAGCTCGGTTGATCTCG
>SVTB01000128.1 GCA_015064015.1 Oscillospiraceae bacterium
CTCGTTGCGGAACGACTTACCGATCTGACCCACGCCGAAGGGCATCTTGCGGCGGGTGGAGCGGGCCACGTTCTTGAACTGTACGAAAATACCCTGCGCGGTCTCGGGACGGAGATACACGGTGTTGGAAGACTCCTCGGTAACACCGATGAAGGTCTTGAACATCAGGTTGAACTTACGGATGGAGGTGAAGTCACCGCTGCCGCAATCAGGGCATACGATGTGCTTTTCCTTGATGTAAGCCATCATTTCGTCATCGGTCCAACCAGCAGGGTTGTCCTCAAGACCGTTCTGGAATGCGTAATCCTCGATGAGCTTGTCGGCTCTGTGGCGAGAGCGGCAGACCTTACAATCCATGAGAGGATCAGAGAAGCCGCCCAAATGACCGGAGGCTACCCAAGTCTGAGGGTTCATGATGATGGCGGAGTCCAAACCTACGTTGTACTTGCATTCCTGAACGAATTTCTTCCACCAAGCTTTTTTCACGTTATTCTTAAATTCCACACCCAAGGGGCCGTAGTCCCAAGAGTTTGCGAGACCGCCGTAGATCTCAGAGCCGGGGTAAATAAAGCCACGGTTCTTACAAAGGGCGACGATCTTGTCCATTGTTTTTGCAGAATTATCCATGTTGTGACCAACCTTTCTTCAAGTCATAAAAAATCATTTTATATTTTAGCATAGGATAAATATTTTGTCAAGTGGGAAAAGAGATTTTTCGGCAAATATCAAGGCCCTCTCTTGATGGGAGGGCCTTATGGGTATATCAGTTGGTGGTGGCGCGCTCCACGAGTCTGCCTGCACTGAACTTTTCACGGAGACGGGGCTTTTCGATTTTCCCCGTAGGATTGCGAGGCACATCATCAAAAATGATCTTTCTCGGACGCTTGTAACGGGGGAGCGTCTGGCAAAAGGCCATAATCTCTTCCTCTGTACAAGTCATCCCCTCTTTGACCTGGATAATGGCAGCAGCGATCTCACCCAATCGGTCATGGGGCAGACCGATTACGGCCACGTCGCTGATCTTTTCATGGGCACGGAGGAAGTCCTCGATCTGCACGGGATAAAGATTTTCACCACCCGTGATGATAACATCCTTCTTGCGGTCAACCAGATAGATAAATCCATCCTCATCAATACGGGCCATGTCACCCGTCAAAAGCCAGCCATCATCGGTAAGGATCTCGGCGGTGGCCTCGGGATTCTTGTAGTAACACTTCATGACACCGTCGCCCCTAACGGCCAGTTCACCCACCTCGCCCTGAAGTACAGGGTTGCGGTGTTCATCCAAGATCTTACATTCCCAGCCAAAGCCGGGAACGCCAATGGCACCTACCTTATGGATGTTTTCCACACCCAAGTGGACACAGCCGGGGCCGATGGATTCTGACAGGCCATAGTTGGTATCATAGTCCTGGCCGGGGAATTTTTCTTGCCAGCGCTTGACCAGCGAAGGAGGCACGGGCTGTGCGCCGATGTGCATGAGCCGGAGTTGTGACAAACGATAGTCGTTCAAGCTCAACTCGCCTCTGTCAATGGCATCCAGAATATCCTGTGCCCATGGCACCAAGAGCCAGACGATGGTGGCACGCTCCTCGGAGATGGATTGCAAAATCCACTCGGGGCTGACACCACGGAGCAAAACAGCCTTACTGCAAGAAACCAGCGAACCGAACCAGTGCATTTTAGCGCCCGTATGGTACAGAGGCGGGATGCAAAGGAACACATCTTCCCTGCTTTGGCTATGGTGAGCGCGTTCGGTAAGGGCGGCGGTCATCAAGGCTTTATGGCGATGCAGAATGGCCTTAGGAAAGCCCGTTGTACCTGAGGAGAAGTAAATGGCGGCATCGTCCTCGTCGCACAACTCCACGGGGGGGCAGGTGGAAGAGCAGTAATTGATCATGCGGGAGAAATTGGAAGCGTACTCGGGCGTTTCTTCCTCTTTGCCCACATAGAAAAAGTCGGTGATACCCGAAAGCTCGGGGAGAATGGCATCCACGCGGGTGATGAACTCAGGACCAAAAACCAAAATACGGGTATCCGACAGATCCACGCAGTATTTGATCTCATCAGAGGCATAGCGATAGTTCATGGGCACCACGATGGCACCTGCCTTGAGGATACCAAAATAAATAGGCAACCACTCGAGACAGTTCATGAGCAGGATGGCCACCTTATCGCCTCTTTTGACACCGCGAGACAAAAGAAGATTGGCAAAGCGGTTAGCCCTGCGGTCGAAATCCCGCCAGGTCATATCTCTGCGGTAGCAGGCATCGGCGGAGGATTCAATCAGGTTATATTCCCTCCAAGTGACACCCTTATCAGGCTGCTTATCGGGGTTGATTTCCACGAGACATACATCGTCGGGATGAAGTCGTGCGTTTTTCTCCAGAAATTCTGTAATGGGCATGGTTTAAACCTCTTTTCTTTGGTGTAGACGGTAACAAAAAAGCCCCCTGTGTCCCATGGACAACAGAGGACGCAAAAGCGCGATACCACCTCAGTTTGCCGAATGTATGCAAGTCTTTGAACACCCGGCCTTATGGGGACAAAGCTCCCCTGCGCAATAACGGGCGCACCCGCGACAGCCTACTCGGAGCACTCCTTTGGGTGTCAAGCTAACGAAAGGTATTCGTCTGCTCGCTTCGGATGGCTTCCACCCACCGCCATCTCTCTGTACCCCACAAAACAGATTACTTGATTCCGCTCAAACGCTTTTCATAGATTACGACGATTATACCACACTTTTCCCCCGTTGTCAAGAGCTTTTGTAAGATTTAACACCGTCGTCTGCAGTTTTCCAAATTCTCGGAATCCTCCCGTTTATCATGTATGATTTTCCTCTTTTCGTCCCATAATACATATATCAATGCTCGCTATAGCGAAGAAAAGGCAGGATATATCATATGACCAAACCACAGATCACCAAATGCTGTGCCAGAGAAATTTTGGATTCCCGCGGTAATCCTACGGTGGAAGCCACCGTTGTTCTATGCGACGGCTCGGTAGGCGTTGCCAGCGTTCCCTCCGGAGCTTCTACCGGACAGTTTGAAGCACTTGAATTGAAAGACGGAGACAAAAGCCGCTACAACGGCAAGGGTGTGCGAGAAGCTGTGCGCCATGTGTGCGATATCATTTGTCCTGCCATATCGGGAATGTATGCTTCGGAACAGGAAGAGCTGGATGCCCGTCTTTTACAACTGGACGGCACTGAAAACAAGCGAAAGCTGGGTGCCAATGCTATGCTGGCCGTTTCATTAGCGGCAGCTCGAGCAGCGGCCAACTGGTACCGTATCCCCCTTTACCGTTATTTGGGCGGGATTGATCGACTTCGGTTGCCCATTCCCATGATGAACGTGCTTAATGGAGGGGCTCACGCATCCAACAATGTGGAGATCCAGGAGTTTATGATCCTGCCCGTAGGAGCCTCTTCTTTCGGAGAAGCCTTGCGGTGGGGCAGTGAGATTTACCACACATTGGGGAGTCTGCTAAAAAAAGACGGCCTTGCCACAGGAGTTGGCGATGAAGGTGGATTTGCGCCCAACCTACCTTCGGATGAATCAGCACTGGAGTATTTGGTCAAGGCCATTCATGAAGCAGGATACGATACCGAGCATATCAAGATCTCTTTGGACGTAGCTGCTTCGGAATGGAAGAAAAGAGAGAGCCCCGCGGATGAATATTTCCTTCCCAAGGCCAATCGAAGCATCAGCCGCGAAGACCTCATTAACCGCTATGAAGCCTATATCGAAAAATATCCTATTTTCTCTATTGAAGACGGGTTATCGGAAAATGACTTTGAAGGTTGGACAGATATGACGGCTCGCTTAGGTAAAAAAATTCGTTTGGTCGGAGATGATCTTTTCGTTACCAACACAGTGCGCTTGCGGGAAGGCATTGACTGTTGTGCCGCTAACGCTATCCTCATCAAGCCCAATCAAATCGGTACTCTCAGCGAGACTTTGGCCGTGATCCGCATGGCGAGAGAAGCCGGATACGATTTCATTCTCTCGCACCGTTCGGGAGAAACGGAGGACACCAGCATTGCAGATTTGGCAGTAGCCACCGGTGCCCCCTTGATCAAAGCAGGTGCCCCTTGCCGTACAGAACGCACCGCCAAATACAACCGACTTTTGAGGATCGAGGCATCTCTCAGCAAGCCCATCTACGGATTTAGGTAGCCGTATAGCAAAGGCCGCCGCGTATAACGCGGCGGCCTTTTGAGTTCTTTTGGAAAGCTCAACCATGCCATTCAAAAACAACCTTGATCCAAATCAAACCTCGTCCGAACGATACATCCACAGGGGCAGAGGGAACCAATCACGCATGAGGGGGCTCATGCCGTCACGGATTGCGCTGACGGGGGCGAAAAGAACATTGGTGGCTTCCAAGTGAGAAAATTCGTAGTCTACAGAAATCTCATCCGAAATTTTCTCCACCGAAACTTCAGCGTTCTTGATTGTCACGCGGAGACGCTCATCACCCGCAAAGCCATGGATAAGAAGGGTCACTTCCCCGTCCCTCAGCTGGGCATAGGTGAGCTTGAGCTTCAGGAAGGCATTGAGGATCAGGCGGTAATTCAGCACATTGTAGCTCATAGAGGGCTCCACGCTGAAATGCTCGGCCGTCAGATTTAAAGCACTGACATAGGCATGGTCAAAGGGAGATAAGTGGATGGTATATCCGCCGTGATCAAGGAACGATGAGATAGAACGAACCATGAGCATAAAGTCTTCGTCTCTGCCGGCACGAATCTCAATGACGGAATTGCCTGCCATGATGCAATAACCCACCAAACGGTCACTATCGAGGAAGGCCAAAAGTCGGGCGTGCCAGCTGTTGGCAATATCCAAAAAGTCTTCGCGGGTACGAGTCGGCACGAAGGGGGCAGCGGAGGCGATGGTCATGATACTGTCGATGAGAGAATCCTTGGGATCCTCTATGACCTTTACGGTTAGAGGCGCATCCATATCACCGTAGAGATGGCGGATATTGTCACGCACCACCGAGAAGGTATAACAGGGACCGGCCTTATCGTAAGCAAAATACTGGTATCTCTGGCGGCGTCCTCCCAAAGTGGAAAGAGCAACGCCGTCTCTGATCATGTCCTCCAAAGCGGCGTTCATAGCGGCCTTCATATATCCCTTGGAGCGGGCTTCAGGATGAACGGCCACATTACCGATGCCACGGCAGGGGATCTTGATCCCGCAGACGGTGATCTCATGGTTGTAAGCGCCCACGGCGGCCACCAAACGGCCGTCTTCGGTCACGATGTAATTGCTGTCCTGGGGACGGCGGTCCTCACGGTAGAGCTTGGGCAAAAGGCCAATGAACTTTTGCTCGGGAGTGGTAAAGCCAAAGACCATGTCAATGAAATCCATGTAGTCAGAATGGGAGATATGCGTGCCTTTGCCGCAGTAGATTTTTGTTTCCATATGAATTCCTTCCTTATTTATTTTCAATAACTTTTTCACAGGGTTCTGTTTGATGAATTCGATAATTTTGGGGTACTATCCAACCGTGATAGATCTCCCCATTGGGATACATAACCAAGCTATCCGCTTGATTCTGACGCTGCTTGCCCTCCTTTGGAAAAGGCTTCATACGACTTACGATGCCGCATGATTGTCTGACCGTCACGTTTATTCCATCTATCACAAAGTTTTGATTGCAGCCTTCTACGTAAGGATTCTTATGTATCCCATCAAAAATATTTTGGGCATAAACAAAACCTTTGCTTTCAAATTGCAGTTCGGAAAATCTAACCCATTTTATGCCCATATGCTTTGCAAACTCAAGCATTTTGTGCATTTTCTCTTTAGTGTTGATACCCGCTTCCAATAAAATCGTATTAAATCGAACGGGGACACCGTTGCTTTGAAAATCATTGATATATCGTTTCAGTGCCTCAAATGAAACCTGAGTTTGCAATATTTTATTGTTCTCTTCTTCTGAAAAGCTGTGGATTGAAATATTGATCCCGGTAATATATGGACTGACCTCCGTCACATTGATATGACTAAAGGATCCACCGTTTGTCGTGATATAAACTTCTCTTTTCTTCAGACCTTTCAATAATTCAGGTAAATGCGGATAAGTAAACGGTTCTCCGCCTAAGATCAAAACCGTCTGATAATCATCCAATGCATTAGCCTTACGAAAGATGGTTTCGACCGATGCCATAGAAGGCTTGTATCCGTCCCTCTCTATGCAAAAATAACAATTACCGGGACAATCATTTGTTATCTTGATATTCAAGCACTTGCCGTATATCCCTGCGCATTGGTTATTCACCATAGTTTTTCCTCGCAAATTCAAGTAGGATCAAAATTCAACCATTGAGTGTGACATAGTCATTTATTTATTTTGAATATACTCATCAATAGCCTCGGCAGCGGTTTTGCCCGCGCCCATGGCAAGGATCACAGTAGCAGCGCCCGTTACAGCGTCGCCGCCTGCATATACGCCCTCGCGGGAGGTCAGACCCGTGGTTTCCTCCACAATGATGCCACCGCGATTGTTCACATCAAGTCCCTCGGTAGTGGATTTGATGAGGGGGTTGGGAGAGGTACCAATGGACATGATGACGCAATCCACGTCCAACACCCACTCGGAATCGGGGATTTCCACAGGGGAACGGCGACCACGCTCGTCGGGTTCTCCCAAAGCCATTTTCGCACATTTCATGCCCATAACAAAACCGTTCCTCGGATCGCGGCGGTCATCGGGATTTTGATATCCCAAAATTTCTACGGGATTATTGAGGATACGGAAGATGATGCCTTCCTCCTTGGCGTGCTCCACCTCTTCCTTGCGAGCAGGAAGCTCATCCATGGAACGGCGATAAATGATGGATACCTCTTCGGCCCCCAAACGGAGAGCGGTTCTTGCGGCGTCCATGGCCACGTTGCCGCCCCCCACCACGGCCACGCGCTTGGCACGGAG
>SVTB01000129.1 GCA_015064015.1 Oscillospiraceae bacterium
CGCCACACCTTCTTGACGTTGACGGACACCATCACGAGAGCCAACCGCCCCTTGATGTCAAAATCTCGGTAGAAGTAGGAGACCCGCTCGTACTGCACCCGCTGGCAGGTGGTTTTGCTGATCTTCAGCACCGCCCCGCACAGGAGGCAGACCTCGGTCTTGTGCTGCTTCCAGGGCGCGTCCACCGTACCGCCGCAGGCCGAACAGTAGAATCGCCTGACCTTGTCCTTCTTGGTACCTACCGAGGAATCCAGAAAGGCGTAATGCTTGCCCCCGAATACGGTGCTATTGACCCAGCCAATGTCAATGCCTTGGGGGTCTTTCATGATTCGATACACGTAGTCCGTGATCCTCGTGATCCGCCGCTCTCGGGCGTTCTTGGCTCTGACCCATGACAGGTTGCTTTCAATGCGGTCAATACGCCGCTCGGCTGTACCGCAACCCGGTCCATCGGCCTCTTGCAGGTTCTCGTTCGCACCGATCCACCCGTGTACCTTGTCCTCGTCCTCGCCCAGCCAGAACCATTTGACGGTATCCGGCGACGAATACCAATCGTACCCGCCCATGGGAATGTACCGTAACTTCTCCACCGTCCAGTTCTTCCCGTCCTTGCTGTAGTAGTGATTTCCGCTTGGGGTCATGTAGTAGACACCGTAAGGTGAGCCGTCCTCGCCCCAGTACACACCGATCACGAGATTTCCATCCATGACGGCGGCGCAGGCGGCTACGTGGTTATGTAAATAGCAGTTCTTCTCCTTCTGCATGGCCTTTTCAAGGTGTTTCAGCGCCTTTTCGCTGGGCCTGTTGGCCTCCAGCCAACTCCACAGATCCTTCCGTCTCATAACGTTGCCACCACCTTCCCCGCCATGTCGTAGACGTTGCCCTCCTCGATGGCATCCTCGGTCAGTACCGCGAACTCCACGGGAGTCCCGCTCTCATCGGTACGCACAAGCCCGATGGCCTTGCCACCAACGGCGCACCCGCCCAAAGGGTCTTTCCCGATCACGATCACGTAGCCGTTCTCATTGGTCTGCCCCATGTCCTTTTCGACTCTGTCCGACAATCTCCGCTTGGGATGGCGCAGGATGTACTGACACGCGAACGCCACAACCTCCCACAGCTCCAAGCGTTTAACAAAAATCAGCTCGGTGCAGGATAGCTTGGTGTCGGTCAGCTCCTCGTGTACCTCCCCGTCGGCGAGACACAGCCAAAACTCGCTGCTCTTAAACGATTTGTAATATGAAAAGCAGTCCAGCGGATTCTCTGCCGCGTGAAAGCCCTCCTTTACACAGGTGGCCGCGTCGCATCGGTTAACCACCTCTTCCTTGAACTGATACCCGCGGCACCGGAGCCCCGGTTCTGTCATCTTAAAACATACTTTCCCCATTGTTTCTCCTCCATCTGTCAATCGATCATCGGAAGCTCAAGGATGATGGCTCCGTCCTCCGGATCATCATCTACGGTTCCCAGGTCGAGCAGATCGTCGTCCCGCACGACCGGGATCACAACCCGGCAGCTCATGGTCACCTTGCCCTCGGGGATGTAGAATCGCACCGCCTCGGCGTAGGCGTCCAAGTCGGATACCACCGGCTTCTCTCGCGAGGAGAGCTTGACGATCCGCTCAAGGCAGGTCTGCAGCTTGTCCTTCTGATTCAGCACCGACTGTGCGAAGTCCTCCTCCTGATAGCAGAACCGCACCAGCATGGAGCAGATCGGTCCCGACAGCTCCCGCATGATTCCGATTGGGTACCCGCTCCCCTTCAGCTTGGAGACCGCCTCGGCCTCCTTGTGCAGCTTGTCCGCCGCGCGGTCGGCGGCTGTTTGATTGATATTTTCCATTTCCTTTCTCCTCCTGCTTGTGGTCACTCCACCTCGATCTCAAACTCCTTATTCTCAGAGCCCATCGGCAGCTCCCGCGTCTTTGGGATGTATTTGGCGTAGCGCATGATGATCGTCCCGCGCAGTTTAAATACTCCCTGTTTGAAATCGGGTATACCGATAAATGAGGCCTGTATTACACCGCTCAAAACAAAGTCGATCTCATACCCCTCAGCCACCATAGGCTGGCCTTTATACGTGTATTCGCGCCGTTTCCACTCGCCCTTGCGCCATACGGCCTTTCTCTTCACGTCTGGCCGCCTCCTATCTCCACCAACTTGAACTCTTTTGTCAGCAGTGACACCGTACTCACGTTAAGACACCGCGCCACTCCCGAGATAAACTCCAGATCCATGCGCCCGGGCTCCCTCATATAAGTGCACCAAGTGGACTTGCTCATACCCAGCCGCTCGTACACGTCCTTTGCCGACTTGCCTCGGTCCTCCATGATAATGCGGATGTTTCGCGCCACGCCGCGGTGGTATTCCGCCGCCTGTATCCGACTCTCTGCCATGCTCGTTCCTCCTTCCCGCCCGGCCTCAAATTCTTATTCGTCTGGGTTTTTCTCATCCTTTTCGTCGTCCCTGCTCGTCAGCGCGTTAAACGCGATAAACTCTACGGCGATCAGCAACAGGCCTCCCAGGAAACCAACGCCAAATGGAATGCTCCCGTCTGCGATCCCCTCGGAGAATGCCAGCAGGAGGATCAGGCCGATCACGGCCGCTGGCGCCGACAAAAATCTGAACAGGCTTTTCATGCTTTCTCCTCCTGGTTCTTTCCCCTCTTTGCTTTTGGGTTCTCTACGACCGTCAGATCCTTCTGCAGGGCGGCGATCAGCATACCGTCCATCATGTCCACCCCGTAGGCGGGCTCGCCCTTCACGGGGGCCAGATCGCCGTATACGCGGCCAATCTCTCCGTCGTAGCTCTCGTACTTCACACCGCTCAAGCGGACGTATGCGCCGCGCTCAATGGTGGCTCTCGTTCCTCTTGCCCCTTGCATTGCCATTTTTCTTTCTCCTTTTCCTTATTTTTCAAATTCCCAAAGCAGGAGGAAATTCTCGATAACTCTTGGTGTCGGGATTCCACAGGCCGACGGGTATGCCATCCTCCAAAACGATATACTTGACGTCCTCGGGCATGATCAGTGTGAGCTCGCCCTGCAGATGGGGCGCTTGAATAGAGGCAGCCTTGCGCAGATCCTCAGAAAATTTCTCGCGCTTTTCTCCTGCCTTGCGTGTGAGAGCCTGATCGATGGCCACGCGCAAGGATGCAGCCGCCGGGCTTTTGTCTCCGCGCATCGCCTCGTTCACTCTCGGCCTCGGTTTCCCTACGATTGAGGCAACGTCGTCTTGCGTCAGCCCCATTGCAGCCATTCGGATCTCGCAACGGGTCTGGAACGTACTCTTTTCCATTTTTGGTATCCTCCCTATTGACTTTGTTTATTTTTTATGGTATACTTTCCGTGAGGGCCGGCTGAAAACGGTCGTATTTTCGCGCCCTCCTTGTACTTTTTGTACTCGGTCAGAATTTCTCTACATCTGCATATATCCGTACACTTTGTACATATCCCGCCTTAACGTTCCCCCGGTCTGCTTAGGAGCCAAACCGGGGGAAGCGTCAGGAGTGGGGAAATCACCCCCGTCATGGACGGCCGCCGTCGAAGACGGCAGATTATCGGCCTTCTGCCGAGAGGAATGAATGAAGCCTCGGTAGAGCGCCTTCTCGCCGGAGGGTATCCTGCGTGCCTTCTTACGCGGCGACGTCTTACGTGCTCCCCTCGGCGGGGGTGATGGTGTTATTATACTTCATTTTGTTCATCTTGTCAATACAATAAATTCATTTTGTTCATTTTTGGACGCTTGCACAATTTTGCGGAGTTCATTTTGTTCATTTTTAATCAAGGAGATATAGTGTTATGTTCTATCAAAATCTGCTGGCTCTCTGCGGTCAGCGTAGCACCTCACCTACCCGTGTCGTGCGCGAACTCGGTATTTCCGGGGGTTCCGTCACAAACTGGAAAAGCGGAGCTGTTCCCCACGACGCAACCCTACGGAAGATTGCCGACTATTTCGGTGTAACCGTGGATGAACTCCTCGGCTCCGAGAAAAAAGATCAGGCCGTTCCGCCCGTCCCCGATCTGACCCCCGAAGAAATGCTCCTACTTCAACAATGGCGCAACCATCCGGAAGCCCAGCCCTTCGTGCGGAAGCTCTTGGATATGCCCGAGCCCACAGCTGAAGACGGTGCCGTATCCTAAATTTTGCAAAAAAATAAACCGAGCGTTGGCTCGGTACAGAAGGAGAAATAATGAGTCCTCAATCAAATTCATATAAACTTTTCTTACACATTTCCCTTTGTTTCATGTTCGGATTTATTGTTGTTAATTCCATCTTTTTTATTTCCGATTATGGAACCGCAAACGACCTCTTTCTTTCTCCTTTAGTCGCTTTGATCGTATCCTCATTCATGATCCTATATGTTTATATTAACCACTTAAAATCTGATATACTGCCCAAAACAAAGCAAAACTTTTCAATTTTTGTTTTTGTTTTATGCGGTTGTGGCTTCATCATCTTATTAGGCGAGTTTATTTCATGGGGCTTTGGCGAAGATGGTGATATAATTCGCAGTATAGTTATGTTATATCTCTTGACTTTGATGGCTGTCATTTTCAAGAAACATATATCCCCATTGTCAAATGCTCCTACCGCGGAAGCAAATATCCCTCTAGAACTATCTACCCTTCAACAGCAAAATGCGAAATTGAGAAAATTATGTGATACTCTTTATGAACAAAACAATAGGCTTTCTCGTGTAAACAGAGAACATCAACAAGATGATGCCAAACTAAAAGATCAAATTAAGGAGCTTCAAGAACAAATCAAGTCATTAAAGCAACAAACAAGCGACTACAGACAGCAAATAGACCTTTTCGAAAAGCGCGAAGTAGATATTACCGAGCGTGAGGAAAAACAAGTGTTATGGATGGAATCATTTGAGGGTGGCGATGGTGCGATAGAAAAGACAACTCAATCCGTTGTCAATTTGTTTCATGATATACAAAACGAAATTGATCCTTTGCTGTCCAACATAAGGATATTGAATGACAGTTTTTATATGCCCAGTTACGAATTAAAGAAACATCTCACAAACGCTCAAACAGTGATTCAAGAACAAAAACACTTGCTATTATCATTCACGCAAACATTAGCAAGTTATCTCCATCACTTTGCCCAGCGGGCGCAAGACTTGCGCGAACGAGAGGAAAAAGCAGACCATTTGGAAGCAGAATTGTTGGAAAACTCACCGTATATAGTGGAAAAAGCATTTAATAACATATTCATTCGTACTGGAAACGCTTTTTACCATGCGCAAGCACTGGCATTAAATCGCTACTACGAAAGGGTCAAGGACAAGCGGTTTGAAAGAGCCATGATAGACGGCATCCACTATACTACAGGACCCGCCGTAATCTGCCGCATTAAATCCAACGAAAAGAGCCACCCAAATCCCTATGTAACTTCTCTCAGCACCTGTACCTGTCAGGACTTCCGCCGTCACAAGCAACCGTGCAAGCATATGCTTTTCCTCGCTTACCATACCGGCTACCTGTTTCTCAATAAAGAAAAACTTGAATCTTCTATGAAACAGCACGTTGAAGAACTGAAAAAGAACTAAATTTTTACGAACAAGGAGCCCACCATGCCCAAAAAGCCAAAACACCAAGCCGACCTACCCACCATCAAGCAGCTCCCCAGCGGCTCCTGGCACGCCAAGGTGTACACGCACACGGATGATAAAGGGAAACGTCATTACAAATCCTTCACGAACCTCGACAAGAAGAAGCTCGTGCTGGAGCTTGCTCAATTCAAGGCCGACAAAAAAGAGGCGAGGATCGAAGCAGCCTCTGGCCGTCTCGACCTCACCCTCCGCGAGGCTATGACCGAGTATATCGATAGTAAATCCGCTGTCAGCTCTCCCACCACGATCAAGGGCTACCGCGATATCCGCGATAACCACCTGCAGGATATTATTGGTATACGCATCACGGATATAACACAACAGCTCATCCAGGTCTCCATCAACCGCGAGGCTGCCCGCTATTCCCCTAAAACCGTCCGCAACGCCTATGCCCTCTTTACCGCCACCATGTCCTTTTTTCTGCCTGGCATCGCTTTTCACACTACCCTCCCCCAGAAAGAAAAAAACGAGGTCGTGATCCCCACTGAGGAGGAGATCGCCGTCCTTGTGGAGGCGGCCAAGGAAAAGCCCATCTATCTCCCCCTGCTCCTCGGCTCCTGCTGCGGTCTCCGTCGCTCCGAGATCGCCGCTCTGACCTGGGAGGATCTTGACCTCAAAGAAGGAACCATCCGCATCCACCGCGCCCTCGTAGTGGACGATACCGGGCATTTCGTAGAGAAAGGCACCAAGACCAGCGCCGGCACCCGCACCGTCCGCCTGTTCCCCCTCGTCTTGGACGAGCTTAAACGGCTCAAAGAGGAAACCGGAACCGCCTCCCCCGACACGCGCATCACCATCTCTCCAAACCAAATCACCCGCCATTTCTCCCGCCTTCTTGACAGCACCGGCGTCCGACACTACCGATTCCATGACCTGCGCCACTATTGCGTTTCGGTCATGCTCTCCCTGAATATCCCGAAATTCTACATCGCCAACTACGTCGGCCACGAATCCGAGCACATGATCGATACCGTTTACGGTCATATCATGGCCTCCCGCAAGACTGCCGTCGAGGATCTCATGCAAGACTACTACAGCAAAATCTTTCGCTAACCCGCGAAATGCGAAACGAAATGCGAAACGAAAATAATAATTCGTTTCGCAGTAAGGGCTTTTTACATATATGATTCGGGTTCGAGTCCCGCCATCAGCTCCAATAGAAAAGCCACCCTTCATGGGTGGCTTTTCTATTGGAAATGATTGTTGGTACGAGAGGTCGCTTCAAGTTGCCAGGGAGATAGAAACAAACAATTCTGTAGC
>SVTB01000130.1 GCA_015064015.1 Oscillospiraceae bacterium
TGACCGCCGAGAAGCCCCTGTCCGTGACCGGTGCTGACGGCAAGGCCTATCAGGTATACTATTATGCCGTTTCGGGAGACATGACCATCAAGGTTCCTTCTAATTTCAACTATACGTTGTCCGGAACCAACGATGGCGGCGTGGTTATTACCGTTGACCGTTCATCTTCCGTTACCGAAGAAGCCTCAACGAAT
This sequence comes from Oscillospiraceae bacterium, assembly GCA_015064015.1. GTDB lineage: Bacteria > Bacillota > Clostridia > Oscillospirales > CAG-272 > CAMEON01. The sequence continues at coordinate 195 of SVTB01000130.1, forward strand.
TGACGGTATCAAGCCATAAAGATCAAAAATCCGCTTGTGTCAGCAAGCGGATTTTTTGTTTTTCCTTCATCTGCAACAGACGCATTTTTTAATCATCATAGCAAGAGAGAATATGGCACTGGCCACGGCTATAGACACCGCAGCATCAAAAACCTTTATCTCACACGCGCCGCTTTTGGTCGTCTCACAAATGCGCCGTTCTTTGTCCTGCAAATCAGCATTTTTTTCGCTGATGTCATGGTGAAAATTCACCTTGATCTGATAGTCTATTCCCATGCGCATATTCAGAAAGCTGTCGTACGTCTCGCGGCAGGCTCGTTTGATTTTCATCATGCAGCCTTCGGATCGGACCATTCCCGATGTTTCATTTGTATCATTCATAAAAACCCCCGATGCAGTATAATGCATCGGGGATAGTATGCGCATTTTTTTGAAATCAATGCAAACATTATGCGGCAGGCGTTTCATCGGCGCCCTGAGAAATGATATTCAGAGCAGCCTCGTCAGCATTGATAGTACCGGGGCAATTCAAGGCATCGCCACCGGCGGTGATGGTCACAGAAGTACCTGCGGCCACAGTGATGCTCTGGGTTGCCTGAAGTGCGTCATCCGAGCAAGTGATGGTTACCTTGGCGTTGCCCTCAATGAGAACGAAGCCCTTGTCGGTACGGTCTGTGGTATCAGACTTGATGGCATCCTCGCCACCGGAAAGGGTAATATTACCACCTTCAATGCTCACGCTGTCATTCCCCTTCAGGATGTTATTGGGGGCCGTGACGGCGATGGTACCGCTCTTGATGCGCAGATCGTTCTTGCAACCGATACCGTTGTTGTAGTTAGCGGTGACATTCAGGGTGCCTTCGCCCTTGATGGTCAGATCGTCGGCGGAATAGATGCAGGCGTTGGGCTTATCATCACCGGGATTTGCAAACTGGTAGATAGAAGCATCGGTGAGCGAGTTCACGGTGCCTGCGGCCAACTCAATGGTAGCCTTGTCACAACTGTCAATGTAAATGGGGGCAGTTTTAGAGGAAGATGCGGTAAAGTTCTTGAAGATCAGGGTAATCTCCTCGGTCTTGGGAACAACCACCTTGATTTGGCCATCGCTGAGGTCTCCGGAGAGAACATAGAAGCCGCCCTTGGAAATGACGAATGCACCGCCATCCACAGACAAAGTTCCTGCCACAGACTCGGAGCACTGAATACCATTAAAGGTCAAGGAAATGGGATTTTCCTCGGTACCGGGAGTTACCATAATATCAGGGGTACCGTTGGGGTTAGTGGTGTTTTCTCCGCCTGCAGAGGTGCCGTCGTTGCCTTCAGGAGTGGTCGTTTGTTGATTTTCGGAAGGGTTTGTGCCGGAAGGAGTAGTCACGCCATCGCAAGCTACAAGACCTACACAGAGGGTAGCCGCCAAAAGGCAAGCCAGAAGGATGAGGGAAATATACTTTTTCATGGGAATCAATTTCCTTTCGCTTTATTTTCAGGGGAAACGCGATATATGCTAACCCGATTTGCCGTTAGAGCATCGCGGAAGCAATCATGCCAGAGGCAGTTTCTGTCAATCCCAATAGATCAACGAGCCGTCAGAAATACTGCTGTTGCCATCGCTGTTGATGGCATTGCCATCACACTCATAATACAGCTTTGCCGTGTCCTTGATGGTGATATCATAGACCGCCTGCAGAGCATCATCCGAGCAAGAAATGTAGGCTGTTGCCTGTCCGCTCAAAAGAACTCTTCCTTCATTCTTGGTTTGGTCAATGCCATCACTCTTGATACCATCCTCGGTACCCACCACCGTTATTTGGGCGGTATGGGTCAGTTGGACACTTCCCGAACCCTTAATACCGTTGTTTTTGGCATTGACGGTCACCTCTCCGCTTACAAACACGATATCATTGTTACAGCTGATCCCGTTGTTATAATTGGCGTTGATCACCAACTTGCCAAGGCCGCGGAAGGTGATATCGTCAGCGGCATAGAGGCAGGCATTGGGCTTGGTTTCGCCGGGAATGTCGTATTGATATGTTGCAGCATCCGTAAGCGTTGCCGTTTTTCCTTCGGGAACCTCCACGTATACACAACCCGCATTCACGACGTACAAGGCGGCAGAATCGGGGGAGGTAATGGAAAAGTCATCCATAATCAACGTCACGTGCTCGGTATCAGCGACGCTGACCCTCAGTTGCCCATTGAAATGTCCTGTTAAGCGATACACGCCCGCTTTAATGATAACCACGTCATCGCCGTCCTTGGCCACAGCACCGCCGCGGCTGGCAAGGCAAACCTTGTCCTCAAAGGTGAGGATATAGTCCACGGCTTCATCAGGTGTAGATATCATGCCCTCAGCGTCATGATCGTGGGCGTAATGCAGAACAACATCGGAACAAGCAGAAAGGCACAGAACGGAGATAAAGAGCATGATAAGCAGAGCTCGAGAGCTCACGAGACGTCGCCGCGTAGGGTGAGAGAGCATAGAATCTCCTCCTTTCAATGTCCGGATGGCGAAAGCTACCAAATCTTTCGCCTTTATAGTTTACTGGATGAATGTGTATTTGGTGTGAATATACACAGACTTTTTCATTAAAAAATCAATATTTTAAGGATTTGCGCCCTGCGAAGAGAGTCCAAAATCTATGATTTCGCGCAACGCTGACATTCACATCAGTCATCCATCGCGGTGTTCGCCTTGAATTGCAGATTATATAGGTCGGTATAGATACCGCCGTGCGCCATCAGCTTCTCGTGATTGCCCTGTTCAGCAATCTTTCCATCGGCTATCACGGCAATTTCATCGGCATTTTTGATGGTGGACAAGCGATGAGCCACCACGATGGTGGTGCGTCCCTTACAAAGCTCGTCCAGCGCTCCCTGAATAAGAATTTCGGTGGTATTGTCTAATGCGCTGGTGGCTTCGTCCAGAATCAGGATGGGGGGATTTTTGAGGAACACACGGGCGATGGACAATCTTTGCTTTTGTCCGCCCGACAGTCTCACACCACGCTCGCCGATCTGGGTATCATAACCATTTTCCAGAGACATAATATACTCATGAATGTTGGCAGACTTGGCGGCCGCCTCTACTTCTTCCTGTGTCGCGTCCAGCTTACCGTAGAGGATATTTTCGCGGATACTGGCATTGAACAAATAGATATCCTGCTGAACGATACCGATGTTGCGGCGCACAGACTCCATGGTGACGCTGTGCAGCTCCTTGCCGTCAATAAATATCTCGCCGTTTTCGCAATCGTAAAAATGCGGGATTAAGTGACAGATGGTGGTCTTACCTCCGCCCGAAGGGCCTACCAAAGCAAAGGTTTGTCCCTTCTTGATGGTCAAGCTAACATTGTCAAGCACGGGTTTTCCGTCCTCGTAGCCATAGGTCACGTTGCGCAGCTCAATGTTACCCTCCACCTCTCCGATATCTACAGCGCCGGGAGCGTCCTTCTCAGGTTCTGTATCCATAATCTCCACGAAACGCTCAAAGCCGGTGACACCGTTTTGATACTGCTCCATGAAGTTGACCAAGGTCATAACGGGAGAGATAAACAGACCCACCGAGGTCACAAAAGCGGTATAGTCGCCCAATTTTTCAATATACCCATGGTATAGAAACAAACCGCCCGCGATCAAAACCACCACGTTGAACACATCGGTGACAAAGGTTGTGGCCGAGTGAAACTGTCCCATGGCCTTGTAGGCCTCGCGGCGAGAAGCCACGAACATTCCGTTGCCTTCTTCAAATTTTTCCTTTTCCTTTTCGGCATTGGTAAAGGCTTTGGTCACACGAATGCCCGAAATACTACTCTCCAAAGAAGCGTTGATCTGAGCTATAGATTGGCGGCTCTTTTGAAACGCGGCTCTCATGCGCTTGCGAAGCAAGAGCGAGATCAGAATCAAAAAAGGCACGCAGGCGAATATTATCAGCGTCAGCCAAAAGTTGATGGTGGACAGATAAACGAAGGATACGATCACAGAAATGCCCGAAATCAGGAGGTTTTCGGGGCCGTGGTGAGCCAGCTCGCTGATGTCCATCAAATCGTTGGTCATACGGGACATGATCTTACCCGTCTCGTGATTATCATAGAAGCTGTACGGAAGCTCCTCCAAATGATTGAACATATCCGACCGCATTTCGGCCTGCATCCGCACGCCCATCACGTGGCCGTAATATTGAATAAAGAAATTCAAAAACATTCGTACGAGGTACAAACCCAACAAACAGCATCCAAAAGCGATAATGAGAGCGTATTCTTCATTGGGAATCAACTCGTTGAGCATTTTTCGCGTAATCATGGGATAGACGATACCAATGAGGGCAACAAACAAGGATGCCAGCATATCCATGACAAAGATCTTCATGTGTGGCTTATAATAAGCCACAAAACGTTTCAACATGATACATCACCCCTTATCCTGTATATTTTATCATGGTTTGCCTTTTTTGTCAATAGAAAAATCCGCGCAGTCCCTTGCCTGCCATAACATAAACGTAAAGGCAACCGATCGTGTCGGTTGCCTCTCAAAATCATTTCAAACACAAACACATGGTGCCGATCACGCGCCGCAAAAGCTCATACAGCCTTGCCGTAGAGTCAATACTCAGGCGCTCGCGGGGGGTATGGATATCCCACATATCGGGGCCCACAGAAATAATATCCATTCCGGGCATCTTGGAGCATAAGATCCCACATTCCAAGCCAGCGTGGATAGCCTCCACATGAGGCGCTTTGCCCAGCATCTCCTCGGCGGTCTTGCACCACAAATCACGGATGGGAGATACCGGAGCATAGTCCCAACCCGGGTAGCGGGCACGATGGGTGGCGTTATTCCCCAATCCGGTGCAGATCATAGCCAGCTGTGAAAGCTCGCGTTCGGCATCATCCAAATGTGACTCACAAGCCGAGCGAGTGGAAAAGCTGAATTTGACGGCGACAGGCGTACCATCCTCATCGTAAACCGTCTTTACAATGCCCAAATTTCGAGAATACGCCACCATTCCCTTGACGTGAGCATTCATGGCCAACACGCCGTCACGAGCAAGAGTGAGCAACGTCAAGGTTCCTAATGTGCCTTCAATGCCAAGAATTTGGGCAGATGCGTTGACATCTGTTATCTCGGCGGTGCAAATGAAATTCTTATCTGCCTGAATGATATTGGGCTCTTTGCGGAGCTTTTCTGCCTCCGCCAAAATCACTTGGCAAAACTGTTCAGCCGCGTCTCTTCCCTGCCCCAAGTCATGTACCAGTATAATCGCCTCACAATCTCGGGGGATGGCGTTATCCTTGCCTCCGCCATTGATAGCGACCAAATCCCAATCAGCGATCTCCCAAGCCGCGCTTAGCAAGCGACCCATGGCCTTGATGGCGTTAGTATGGCCTTCGTGGATCTCCACGCCCGAATGGCCCCCGGAGAAGCCGTCCAACGTCACCTTGATAAGGCAACCTTCTTCTTTTTCGGGCTGTATCGGTAAAGTGATATCCGTTCTCATGCCGCCCGCGCAACCCACGGTAACAGTGCTCTCTGATTCGCTGTCCAAGTTGATCATGGTCTTGGCCATGACACCCACCACGGCAGGATCAAAAGCGTGAGCTCCCTCCAAGCCCGTTTCCTCAGAAACAGTAAACAGACACTCGATCACGGGATGCTTGGCAGGGGGGGTATCTAAAAGCGCCAGCATCATAGCCACAGCCACGCCGTTGTCGCCGCCCAAGGTGGTGCCGCGGGCGCCGATCTTACCATCCTCTACAAAAAGCGACAACCCATCTGTCAAAAAATCATGGTTGCTGTCGCTGTCCTTCTCGCAAACCATGTCAGTATGTCCCTGCAACAGAACAGCGGGAAATGCCTCACAGCCCTCGGATGCCGGAAGGCGAACAAACACGTTGTGCACGCTGTCTCGATGGACGTATAGTCCTCGTGCCTTGGCAAAATCCTCAATGTATGCCGCCACGTCGGCTTCATTGCCCGATCCGTGGGGAATGGCACAAATCTCTTCGAAAAATTTAAAAACGCCGCAAGGCTCATAAGCGGACAGAATACCTCGATTTTCAGGCTTCATGTTTTGCATCTCCTTTGACATTGAATTGGAAAATGAATGAAAAGGCTCACGGGGTATCCCCCATGAGCCCCGTGTTATCTCATTTTGGCAGGCAGATTGACCAACCCCTCAGGCATTTTGTCCAGATATGGCAACAGCTTTCCTGCGCCCAACACAGCGCTGCTGATGGGCTTTCTGGCAAGTCTGGCAGGCACACCCGTGACGTGCTCAATGAGGCGATCCAAACCGTGAAGCAGGCTACCGCCGCCTGTCAGCACCATACCCTTGCGGGAGATCTCCGAAAACAGCTCCTGGGGCATAGTCTCGATGATCATACAGATGGAATCAAGAATGGCTGTCAAGGGCTCGGAAACAGCTTCAATGGTTTCCTTTGAGGATACCACCACTTCCTTGGGCGTTCCCTCACTTAAGGAGCGCCCGCATACCCGCATATACAGGGGTTTTTCGTGCTCGTAAACCTCACCGATGCGAATTTTAATGTCCTCTGCCGTTCTCTCACCAATTAGGATGCCGTAACGTCTGCGGATAT
>SVTB01000131.1 GCA_015064015.1 Oscillospiraceae bacterium
GGTGAGCCTCGGCTCACCGCTTTCACTATGGAAAAAGCGATTCAAGCCAAAAACTTGAGTCGCTTTCTTTTTTTGTTAAGAATTTGTAAATATACACACTTTACCCTTGACAAAAGTGGTTTCATGGACAATCTGATTTCTGATCACCGCACCCAGGAGGCCAAACGGTATTTGGAAATGTATCAGGCGCTCCCCACGCACAAGCCCTTCCTGGTTCCCGTCTATCACGCCTACATTGCGCTTGCGGAATATGATGTCGCCAAGGCAGATGCCATCATGGAAAAAGCCTTGGAGACCTTTGGTGATCATAGCGGATTTCTCTTTGAAACAGCGCAGTATCACGCTCGGAAATGTGACTACGCGAAGGCCCTGACGTACTACGAAGCATCCTGGAAAGCCGAGGAGAACCAAAAACCAAGATATACCGATGCGCTACAGGGTATAGCTATCATTCATGAAATTCTGGGAGATGCCCGCAAGGCGGCCGAAACCTATGACAGAATGATCACTTGCCTCAAAGAAGAATGGGGATATCGGGACGGTGATGCCGCCGTCGTTGAGGCTGAAAGAGAGAAAAACAGATTGCAGGGTCTCTCCCTCGGGAACCACCGCAAATGATCCACTATCATATATCGCTTTTTTGAATAGAAAAGTCACCTTTCGAGTGACTTTTCTTTTTTTCGAATTGACACCCTCGGTTTTTTATGCTATAATTGTTGCAGTGTCTTGAAAAGATATTTCTCGGAAAGGATCAACGCCTATGAAAACCAAGCTCTCTTCCCGTTTTTGGCTCGCACTCACCATTTTCAGTTTGGTGGGACAGATCGCCTGGGTGGTGGAAAATATGTATTTCAATGTGTTCATCTACAAGATGTTCCACGCTTCCGCCGCCGATATCTCCGCCATGGTCGCCGCCAGCGCCGTGGCCGCCACCCTGACTACCGTGTTCATGGGCGCTTTGTCCGACAAGCTGGGCAAGCGAAAAATATTTATATCGGGCGGTTACATCCTTTGGGGCATCTCCATCCTTTGTTTTATCTTCTTGAAGGAGGGCTGGATCAAGGCCGCCTTCCCCATGGTGACCTCCGCAGCAGCCGTGGGGGTATCGCTGGTCATTGTTCTTGACTGTGTCATGACCTTCTTTGGCTCCACCGCCAACGATGCCGCCTTTAATGCGTGGCTTACCGACAGCACCGACATTACCAACCGCGGTGGTGCCGAGGGCATCAACGCCATGATGCCGCTGGTAGCCATCCTCGCCGTCTTCGGCGGATTTATGTTCTTTGATCTGAATCTGGAGTCCAGTTGGACTTACATCTTCGCCATCATCGGCGGCGTGGTCATCGCGGTGGGTATTTTGGGGTGCTTCATCATCAAGGAGCCGACCATTGAGCCTGTCAAAACGGGGTATTTCAAAACGGTCATCCACGGATTTTTGCCCTCCACGGTCAAGACAAATCCGTCCCTATACCTGTATCTCATCGCCTTTATCCTGTTCAACATCTCCATTCAGATCTTCATGCCCTACCTCATCCTCTACTATGAGGTCTCCCTGGGTATGAAGGATTACGTATTCATCATGGCACCCGCTATCGTGCTGGCCTCGGTGGTCACCGCCCTGTGGGGTAAGGTCTACGACAAGAAGGGCTTTGGCTTTTCCTCGTGGCTGAGCCTTCTGTGGCTGGCGGCGGGATATATCCTGCTGTTCTTCTTCAAGCAAACCGTCCTCGTGTTCGTTGGTTCCCTGCTGATGATGTGCGGCTATCTGGCAGGCATGGCAGTATTCGGTGCCAAGATCCGCGAGCTGACCCCCGTGGGCAAATCGGGTATGTTCCAGGGCGTGCGTATCTTTTCTCAAGTGCTCATCCCCGGCGTGGTAGGCCCTTGGATCGGCAAGACAGTACTGGCCAATGCCGAAACCATCGTAGGCAGCGACGGCACCACTTCTTTCATTCCTAACGCCAATATCTTTGTAGCCGCGCTGGCCGTGGCGGCGGTGCTCTGCGTAGCTTTGGCCTTCATGGGGAAAATTTCAAAAAAGTCAAAGTCGAATGTGTAAGATGAGGAAAGAATGGCGGCCGAGTAAATAGACGCAATAAGAAATCTATCATAACCGTAAAAAGCCCGAATGTTCATCTGAACATTCGGGCTTTAGAAATTTATAGTGAAATTAGCGTTTAATGGCTTTGTCTTTCCTTTGCAATTTCTTGCTTTATACCTTCATAGAAATTGCGCCATTCTTTTGCCGATGCAAGCTGATAGGTTACGGACGAGTTTTCGACAACGATCATAACGTCTCTGCTGCTTCCAAAGAAAAACGTTTTGTCAGAAACAATCAAGAAAAATTCTTCGTTCTTAGAATACAGCGACTTAGGGTTAGAACCGCCTTTGGCTGTTTTCTCTATCTTGCGGAGAAACTTTTCATCAGCACCTTTGATGAATTCGCGCGCGACGATGGCCACCATTTCTTCACACGAAACCTTTTTGGTTTCATCTTGTTTTTTTCCAAACATTTTTCATATTCCTTCCTTTATAAAAAACAATATTAAATTTCATGCTGTGCGGGCTTATATGAATCTATTTTAGAGATGGCCTTTAATTAAGACCGTCATATACGATGGTTTCATCCGTGCAGATAATCGTGTATGAATGCAAGTAATATGGTTGTTCCTTATATATTTTTCGCCACTCCGCCGCAGTTCCGTTATAGTGGAATTTGATATCAGAATATTCGACATAAAACTCCATGCCCTGCAACGTACTCGGTAAATATACATCCGTGAGAATATGGGGTTCTGCCGTTAAAAACGCATACTCTGCAATTCCAACCGTGCCTTCACGAAGAGTAACGGAGGAAGGCTCGTTCTCTATAGAAACGACCCATCCATCAACATAAATGACATTTCCTTCCGTCTCAAGCAACTTCGTGTTTTTAAAAGAATTCCTTACTAATAAATCCAATTTGTCAGGAAGATCAAACGCTTCCAAAGAGGTACACCCTTCAAATGCACATTCCCCAATTTTTTTCAAATTTGCAGGGGTATTGATAGATTTAAGTCCTGTGCATCCTCTAAAAGAGTTCATACCGATATAGGTGACGGTATCGGGCAATGCAACGCTTGTAATGTCAGTACAATTTTCAAAAGCATAATTCGCTATGCCAACGATGGGTTTCCCTCTGTATTTTTCGGGAATCACCAAGTCGGTATCTGTTACTTCTCCTCGTCCGGCTATGATATAACCGTCGCCGGATTTCTTGTACTCGAATTTAGGTTCGCCACACGAGGTTAGACACAAAAGGAATGTGGCCGCTATCGCAACGACAAGAACTAAAACAAGTTTTTTCATAAGCTCCTTCTTTCCTGTTTTTATCATTTATGCTGAACAGCAAATTGGCTGCAACATACAAAAGCAACAGAACGACAATTATGTATTAAACACCCTTCGTAACATAGAACACAAACCCTAATACACATTGTATTGTATCACAAAGTTGTCGACAAGTCAATACTTGTTGCAAAAATATGACAATTTTGCGTGACAAAAAGGACCCCCTTTTTCAAGGAGATCTTTTTTGTTTTTTAATTACTTCGCGTAATCCACGGCTCTGCTTTCACGGATCAGGTTGATCTTGATCTGTCCGGGATACTTGACTTCATTCTGGATGCGCTCGGCCATTTCTCTGGCTACCAGCACCATGCGCTCATCAGAGACAGCCTCGGGCTTGACCATTACGCGCAACTCGCGGCCTGCCTGAATGGCGAATGCTTTTTCAATACCGGTAAAGCTCTCAGCAATCTCCTCCAGCTTTTCAAGACGCTTGATGTAATTTTCCATATCCTCTCTGCGAGCGCCGGGACGGGCGGCAGAGATGGCATCGGCGGCCTGTACCAGGACAGCCACCACCGTCTGGGGCTCCACATCGCCGTGGTGAGCCTCGATGGCGTGAACCACATCCTTGCTCTCCTTGTACTTCTTGGCGGCGTTGACACCGATTTGCACGTGGGAACCCTCCACATCGTAGGGGAAGGCCTTACCAATATCGTGAAGCAGACCTGCGCGGCGGGCGAGGACGGGATCCACACCCAATTCTTCGGCCATGATGCCTGCCAAAATGGCAACCTCAATAGAGTGTTGCAGCACGTTCTGGCCATAGCTGGTACGGTAACGGAGACGACCCAACAAACGAATCAAATCGGGGTTAATACCATGGATATTGACCTCGAAGGTGGCGCGTTCGCCTGCCTGCTTGATGGCGGCGTCTACGTCCTTCTTGGCCTTCTCTACCATTTCCTCAATACGGGTGGGATGGATACGGCCATCGGAGATCAGCTTCTCCAATGCCAGTCTTGCCACCTCACGGCGGATGGGATCAAAACCTGAAATGGTAATGGTTTCAGGCGTGTCATCAATGATCAGCTCAACACCGGTCAAGGTCTCCAATTTTTGGATGTTACGACCCTCGCGGCCAATGATGCGACCCTTCATTTCTTCACTGGGCAACGCCACCGAGGAAATGGTGGATTCAGCCACGAAGTCACCGGCACAACGCTGAATGGCCAGCGCCATGATCTGACGGGATTTTTCGTCAGCTTCCTCACGGTACTGCTCCTCCAGCTCGATGAGCCGCTGTGCCTGCTCATACTTGACAGCTTCCTCCAAACGGGAAACCATCTCAGCCTTGGCCTGTTCCGTCGTATAGCCGGAAATTTCCTCCAGCTTGGTCATGTGGCCTGCCAGAACCACGTCGATCTGCTCGCGCGCAGCGTCACATTCCTTCAACTTGCGATCCAACTGCTCGTTTTTCTTATCCAGCTGTTCGCTTTTCTTGTCCAGATTTTCTTCCTTCTTTGCCAGTCTGGTCTCGGTTCGGGAAACCTCGGAACGACGGTCCTTGATCTCCTGCTCCATCTCATTCTTGCGGCGCATGATATCTTCTTTGGCAGAGAGGATGGCTTCTTTCTTCATGGTTTCGGCCTTCTTTTCGGCTTCCTCCAGCACTTCCTTCGCTCTCTCCTCTGCAGATCCGATCTTGGCCTCACCAATGCGCTTACGGTACTGAATACCGATCAGCATACCCACGATGGCGCCAATAATCAAACCGCCCACAACTCCCAGAACGGCAGCTACGATTGGATGCATTTTCACACCTCCTTTTTCATGTTTTCTAAATTCTTCTTGGCATTTACGTATAACAAGGGGGGTGCCCTATGGATGATAAATAACCAAACGTTCACCAATCCATCAAAGGACAGACGAACTCACCTTTTATTATACACAAAAGCAAGCCGTTTGTCAAGATATTTTTTGCAACAATCACACCCAAACCCTTCATTTTCGCCTCTTCTCCCCCCCATGGTTTTTTCGCAAATTTATCCGAAATTTTCAAAACCCCATTGTCAAAAGTGAAAATTTATGATAGAATATAGGTATCAAGGCGGCAATCCTCCGTTCTTGCAAATTTCCCAAAGGAGATCTCTTCATGAAAAAGTTATTGCTTTTCTTGTCGCTGCTTCTGCTTGTCCTTCTCACCGTCGTTGCCTGTAACGACACCACCGTAGATCCTCCCGCCTCCCCCTCGGCTTCTGCTACAGAGGCACCCGCCGAAGAGCCCACGGGCGATCCTACTGAAGCACCTACTGAGATCCGCACGGAGGCTCCCACCGTTCCTCCCGAGTATCTGACCTACGTTGAAACCGAAAAAGTCATTGAAATCCCCACCGAAGCACCCACAGAGGCTCCCACCGAGCCTGAGTTCGCCGGAGATCCCACCCAGCCTGTCACCGTCCTTGGCGTGGATAAGCTGACCTCCACGCAGGGCATTTACAATCTGGATGACGGTATTGTAGATAACGGCGATTACGTCACCATCGATCCCACAGGTGAAGATCCTTACTATTACCCCGCTTACAATTTCCTGGGCGCACGCTACATCATCATCAAGTACAGAACCGCCAACTGTGACGGTGTGTATATGCAGGTATATCTGTCCTCTTCGGGCACAGGCCCTCAGGATGATTCCACCATGCTCCAAGGCACACTGGTCGGTGACGGCAACTGGCAGTATCTTGTCATAGACACAAAGCCCCTGATGGATGCCGGAAAATACAATGGCAAAACCGTGTCTTACCTTCGCTTCGATCCTCTCGATCCCGGATACCTGCTGGACGAAAACGGCAATATTGTCACAAATGGTAGCGACAAGCTCCGCAATGTCCTGCCCGAAAACGCTCAAATTGATGTCGCTTATATCGCATTCTGCCATGCCCCCAACACCATGCAAAATTTGGAAAGCGAATCTTGAAACTATCATATATAAAATCGAAAGCCCGAGGCAAGCCTCGGGCTTTTTCTGCGTCAGGACATATCGGGGCTCCGCCCCACTCCAAAACTTTTATAATTTCAAAAACAACATCATTATTTCAGGTTCCGGGAAGGGGATCGGAGGAATTTTTTAAAATTCCCACCAAGCGTTCTCCGTTACAAATTGTATTTTCGGATTTTACGGCTTTAAGGATTCAGCATACCGCACCGTCTCCATGGCATCGGCGGCGTAGCGATCCGCGCCGATGGCCTTGGCGTATTCGGGATTGAGAACGGCACCGCCCACCACGATCTTTACACCGGGGGCGTCCTTGCGCAACCGACGGATCGTTTCCTCCATGGCGGGGACGGTGGTGGTCATAAGGGCGGAAAGACCCACCAACGGAGCCTTGAGCCGCAAAGCGGCTTCTGCCACAGTTTCCGGGGATACGTCACGTCCCAGAAACTGTGGCAGAAGCC
>SVTB01000132.1 GCA_015064015.1 Oscillospiraceae bacterium
ATTGAAATTTACGCTGATAGTAGCTTCGTACCTCTTCAAATTCGCGCAGGAGCCGAACAGTATAGAAAATAATATCGTCAAAATCCATAGCGCCTGAACGTCTAAGTTCCTCTTGATAGGCGGCGTAAACCCTTGCAATCCGAGAGCGACGATAGTCTGACCCCGCTTCATCGGCGTAGGTTTCAGGATCCATAAGGTTATCCTTGGCGCGGCTGATCTCTGCCATCACGCTTTTGATGGGGATGGTCTTTTCATCAATGCCCAGCCGTTTCATGACCGAAGACACGGCCTTTTTGGTGTCATCTGTATCGTATATCGTAAAGAATCTGTCAAAGCCCAGCTTTTCACCGTGAACACGGAGGATGCGCATACAGATGGCATGGAAGGTACCGCTCCAGATATCCGATACCATGCTTTCGTCCCCCAGTTGAGCCGCTAGACGGTTCTTGATCTCTCCCGCGGCCTTGTTGGTAAAGGTAATGGCCAGCATACGGTAAGGAGGACAGGCATCCTTGATGAATTCCAAAAGAATCTCCTCGATCTCAGGGACGGTCAAAGACGCGGCGGCTTCCAGCTCCTCCACCCTTTCCTCCGTCAGATCGAAAGGTGTGGCGGTATCGGCATAGGCATTGCCGAAGCGAATGATATGAGAGATACGCTGTACCAACACCGTTGTCTTGCCGCTTCCCGCTCCGGCCAGGATCAAGAGTGGGCCTTTGACGGAAAATACAGCTTTTCGCTGCTCAGGATTTAGGTGACCGTAAGCCTTATGAAATAGTGCTTGCTTGGCCTCTATGTATCTTTGTTCCAGTTGGGATCTCATGCTGTGATATTTCCTTTCGTTAAAGCGAAAAACAATACGAAAGCGGGCGGCCGCAAGCCGCGGCACGCCCGCCAAAGGAGTCCCGAACAGAAAAATCAGAAATTCTTCTTATTTTCGGACTGTGCCTTCTGCTGATTGTTCTGGTTGTTGCTGTTGTTCTTGTTCTGATTCTGGTTGTTGTTCTGATTCTGGTTGTTGTTCTGATTCTGGTTGCTGCTCTGGTTTTGATTGTTATTCTGATTCTGGCTACGGTTCTGCATTTCAGTAATTCCTTTCTTTGCCATACGGCGGTGAGTATATCACATATCTCGGAAGAACTTCACGGATATGCAATATCATTATGTACCGCAAAAAGGAATTTTATGCAAGTAGTCCCTCGGCAATGTTTGTATCAGGACAACATATATTTGTAATCAATCTGCTCAAAGATACAAAATACGGTGTGAATAAAACAGGCGGCGCTGATTCCGGTGATGACAAGGTCTGCCAAACCCCAAACCTCCCACAATGTTTCGGATGCCACCGGCAGAGTCAGCAGATATACCAAAGAAGCTATGGAAGCGAGGGTAAACAAAAGGTAGCAAATCCATAAACGGTTCCGGAGCGCTTCATGCACTTCCTTGACACGTTCATTGGGCGTTTGACTGTCTTTTTGGGTGATGGAAAAACCGGTATATCGCTCAATCGCCTCGAAAAGCACCTTGATAATGAAAAACAGAGTCAAAAGCCCCAAGAGAATGGCGGCTACGCGAATGAAATTCATATGTACCCACGCCGTGTAAACCTCTCCCTTGCGATAAACGCTGGCACCGTCGGACAGGGGGAAATAATCCAGTTGCAGTATCCACTCCACTGCGGTCACAGCGATATACGCTCCCGAGGACAAGAGTGCGGGAAGCAGCGCTTTACTGTTGACATATTTTTTCAAAAGCAAGAGGCTCACAATGCAGAAAATGCCGAAAAGCATATCCGGGGTAACGCACACATCATCCAAGAAGAGATCCACCGTCAACACATAGCCGACGCAAAGAAGCACCAGTGCGCTCTTCACGCCGCGGCGCGCAAAAAGCTCGGGACGGGTCAGCACTTCAGCTTCATATTTATGTCGCAGAGCCTCCATAAAGGGCTGATCCTTCATAATGTGGCGGATATAGCGGATGATTTTGCAGAGCCATACCAATCCCCAAATCAGCACAATGAGGGCACACATCCCACGCATAAGACCGATGAAGTCATAAATTGCGGTGCGGTTCCCGGGATCTGCACCACCCATTTGGTGGGAAAGCACAGAAAACTCGGGAAGGGTGGACAGCACTTCTCTAACAACCAAAAATACCGTTGTAAAAGCAAACGTCTTCTCGGTCAAAGTCTTTCCGCCTGCATAGATTTTCTTGCGGGAAGCGGGATACCGCTTATCAAAAACGGCCTTTCCTTCCAGCCGTGTGGCCAAGTAAATCAAGCCGCTACACAACGCCCTCCAAGCGGGAACAATGGCCATGCAATCCAATACAGTCAAAACAAAGGAGCACAGGAGCTGGAGAGTGGGTTGCTCGCTTTTGGCGGCCATACCGTAAATAAAGAGCACCAAACCCATCCGCACAAGTCCCAAAATCAGGAGACGACGGAACAGCCGGGAGGCCTCTGAAATACGCTCGTCCATATCTGCAAGGCAATAAATGCCTTTCAAAATGAGAGCATAGCCTATAAAGTCGGGCAGGACATCCATCACAGCCAGTAAGGGAGAAATAAGGAAGCAAACACCCGCAATCATATATCCCAGCCCCAGCGTAGAGCTGACTTTTTTTATTTGCATACGCGTGTCTCCTTTCCTCACTTATGTTTCCTTTGGCTATTTTTGCTCTTACGCTTTTCTTCGCGTTCCTTTTGCTTATTTTGACTGTACTCTATGGTTTCACGGAGCGCCTTGGTAGATTTCTCGTCAAATTTATCATTCATTTTGTTGATAAACGCAAAGCGAGAACGCTTGGGCTCTTTATAAAGCTCCTCGCCCGCCGGACAAATATCTCGGAAGCAAGCATGGAGCATGAGGGTGACCAAGATGTAACACACCATGACGAACAGCAACAAAAGTTTGGTAAAAAATTGATTTTGGAAACTGGCGACGGCAGGGAAAATCAAAAGCACCAGCTGTCCTGCACCCCAAACAGCAATTAAAATCGTATTTCGAATGGCTTTTTTTCGAATGCTGTTCTCCTCCACGTCGGCGGCGATGCTCATAACACTCCATAAAAGCATAGCATGGAAGAAAAGCTCTGCAAAAAAACGAACCTCGGCTACAACAAAATCCAAGGTCTGTCCCGTGGGCATCACGTCCCATAGGAACAGCTCGTCCAAGAAATTGAGGGTATCATACATACCTAAAAAGATATAAATACCTGCGGCAGCCATCAACATTCCGAAACGGGGGCAGTATTCCTTGAGCTTCAAGGCGGCATTGGCCACCACGACGGCACCGATAATATAAGTAGCAAAGGTATATTCGCCGATAGCGAAGGACATAAAGGTAAGGATAAAATATCCGCAAAGCAGCAGTCCAAAGCCCATGGTGTCATGCCTCCTTTCTTATATAAGGGCGCACATGATTGCGCCCTTAGATTGAGTGTTTATTGTACGCTGCTGCGGTTCTTTCCCTCACAGCAGTTTTTATATTTTTTGCCTGAACCGCAAGGGCAGGGATCGTTTCTGCCAACCTTATTGGAGCGAATGGGCTGGGGCTTGACCGTAACCTTTTTGGCACCGGGCTTTCCCTCAAATCCCGCTTGAATGGGCTTGGCTACCTGCACACGCTTGATTTCCGCACGGGGAGCGGGAATGACGGTGAGCAGAGTGCGAACCGTTTTATCTCGAATCTCTCCCACCATGGCATCAAACATATCGGCGCCCACCATGCGATACTCATTGACGGGGTCACGCTGAGCATAGGATTGTAGGCCGATACTGCCCTTGAGGTCATCCATAGCATCAATGTGATCCATCCAAGCGGTATCTACGTTACGGAGCAGAACAGCTCTTTCCACCTCGCGAAATCTTTCGGGGGTAAACATTTCCTCGCGCTCGCGGATCTTGGCCTCTGCCTTGGCCATCAAGGTTTCTGTAAGGGCTTCCACGGTCAGCGCAGAACGCTCCTCTTCGGAATATTTCAGATCATCCTCGGTACAGAGGTAACCCATCAGCGAGGCGCGCAGGCCGTCCAAATCCCAATCAGCAGGATGCTCAGCGGAGGTATGCGTCATAATGGCAGTTTCGATATTACCTTGGATCATATGCATAATCTTTTCGGAGATGTCGTTTTCGTCCAAAACCTCCTGACGCTGCTTATAGATGATGGTTCTCTGCTGATTCATGACATCGTCATAAGACAGGACGTACTTACGGCGGTTAAAGTTCTGAGACTCAATGCGCTTCTGAGCAGATTCAATGCTTCCCGTAAGAAGTCTTGCCTCAATGGGAGTATCCTCGTCAAGGCCGAGTCGGTCGATCATGGCAATGATACGCTCGTTGTTACCAAAGAGACGCATGAGATCGTCCTCCAAGGAAATGAAGAAGCGGGATTCGCCGGGGTCACCCTGACGACCGGCACGGCCGCGGAGCTGGTTGTCGATACGGCGAGATTCATGGCGCTCGGTACCCAGGATGAATAGACCGCCCACGGCTCTAACCTTATCGGCCTCAGGGGCAACTTCTTCCTTGTACTTGGCGTAAAGCTCTTTGTACTGACGGCGCACACCCAAAATGGCCTCGTCTTCGGTATCGGAGCTGCCCGTAGCGATAGCGATCAAGCCCTCTTCAATGCCTGCGGCACGAAGATCAGCTTTGGCCATATATTCGGGGTTACCGCCCAGCATAATGTCGGTACCACGACCTGCCATGTTGGTGGAAATGGTGACTGCGCCAAACTTACCTGCTTGGGCGACAATCTCGGCTTCTTTGGCATGGAATTTGGCATTCAGCACGGTATGGGGAATGCCCGCCTTTTTCAGCATATGGGACAAAAGCTCAGATTTATCAATCGACACGGTACCAACCAGCACGGGTTGGCCTTTTTCATGACAATGGATGACCTGGTTCACCACGGCGCGGTACTTCCCTGCCACCGACTTATAGACCACATCGTCGTGGTCATCGCGGATCATGGGTTTGTTGGTGGGAACCTCCACCACATCCAGTGCGTAGATATCACGGAACTCCATTTCCTCGGTCAGGGCCGTACCCGTCATACCCGACAGTTTCTTGTACATACGGAAGTAGTTCTGGAAAGTAATAGTGGCCAACGTGCGGTTTTCCTTCTGAATCTTCACGCCCTCCTTGGCTTCTATGGCCTGGTGCAGACCGTCTGAGAATCGGCGGCCGGGCATGAGTCGTCCTGTGAAGGTATCAACGATCATAACACCTTCGTCATTGACCACGTAATCCACGTCCAGCTTTTTACAACCATGGGCATGGAGTGCCTGGTTGATATGGTGGACAAGGGTGGCATTGGCAGGGTCGGAATAGTTTTCAATGGCGAAATAAGCTTCGGCGCGGCGAGCACCCCGGGGGGTTATGATCGCGGAATTGGCCTTCTCGTCCACTACATAATCAGCGTCGATATCATCGCGGCTTTCTTTAGCATCTAACTCGGTAACCACGTGCTTGCGGAGAGAGCGGACGAACTGATCGGCCTTCTCGTAAAGATCGGTGGGCTTATCGCCCTCACCGGAGATGATCAAAGGGGTTCTGGCCTCGTCCACGAGGATGGAGTCCACCTCATCCACGATGGCGAATACGTGGCCTCTTTGCACCATACGCTCCTTATAGACCACCATGTTATCACGGAGGTAGTCAAAGCCGAACTCGTTGTTGGTGCCGTAGGTAATATCCGCCTGATATGCGCGGTGTTTTTCATCGTTGGATTGACCGTGGACAACCACACCGGTGGTCAGGCCCAAGAAGCCGTAGACCTTACCCATTTCCTCGGCACCCACGCCTACGAGGTAGTCGTTGACAGTAACGATATGAACACCCTCGCCTGTCAAGGCGTTCAAATATGCGGGCATGGTAGCCACGAGAGTCTTACCTTCACCCGTCTTCATCTCGGCGATACGACCCTGGTGAAGGATAATGCCGCCCAAAAGCTGAACATAGAAGGGGCGCTTGCCCAGCACACGCTCATCGGCCTCACGGACAGTGGCAAATGCCTCGGGGAGAATATCGTCCAGCGTCTCGCCGGCGGCAAGTCTCTCTTTAAATACGTCGGTCATGGCACGAAGTTCTTTATCGCTCTTTTGTCTGTAAACGTCGGCAAGGGCCTCGATCTGATCGGCAATTTTCTTAATTTTTTTGATCTGTCGGTCACTATAGGTACCAAACAGCTTGTCCTTCAAACTCATATTTATATGCGTCCTTTCTCTTCCCGAAGGGGAATCTTACGGGAAGGCATAATTTCCCTTATATTCCTATCTATTATACTACAAATTTAAGACGGATACATCATTTAATTGTAAATTTTCAGATAATACTTGAAAAATATGCGAAAATGGGGTATAATGGAGTGAAGATTTTCAAAGGGTAAATTGTTGTTTATCGGGATAAACCCCACACCTCTTGGGTGTTGGATAACCGATGGGGGTTCAGGGGGCGAAGCCCCCTGAACCTATGATGAATGGCCGGCGGTTTCGGGGGCGGCCTTGAGCGCC
>SVTB01000133.1 GCA_015064015.1 Oscillospiraceae bacterium
TACTCCAATCCCCTCAAAGGAAGGCAGGGGGGTGCCGTCACCGTTATAGGTGTGGATGAACTTGGCGCGGCCGCAGAGGGGATTGGAGTAGGCGTAGGTGAAGCGCTCGCAAGAGGAATCGTCGCCCTCAGCGCTCTTGAGGATGGACATGGCGAAGTTCATGTCGCCGTCACCCTCGCGGCGGATGATGCCCGAGATGCGGGGAGTGAAGTTGGGCTTGTCGTCCTCGAACTCACGGGTGCGGAGGGCCTGCTCGAAGGTCATCTGCTTGTCCATGAGATCGTAGATGGTGTCGGTCTGGTCGCCGTTGGTGACGATGGTCTTGTTGCCCAGCACGCGGACGGGGTAGTAGATGATGAGGTGGGGATCCACCATCTTGGATTCGTCGAATGCCTTGGTACGCATGGCGTCACCCTCGGCCACGAAAACGCGGTTGCGGCTGTTGACACTGCGACCCATGATGAAGTAGGCGGTGACAGCCTTTTTGCCGTCGGCGGACTTACCGATGATGATACCGCGGCCGTGGTAGGCCAGGGAGTTGAGCTCGTTTGCAATGGTATTGACCTTCATGTTTATGCTCCTTATTTTTTATTTACAAAAAACGTCGTAGGGGCGCATTCCATATGCGCCCGCCCGATACGGCTGTGGGTAAACGGGCGGATATGGAATCCGCCCCTACGGGTTACGTCTTATTCCCGAATGAACACCCGATTGTCCTCAACCGTGATCTTATCCTCGCAGAACAGTTTCACGGCCTCGGGGAGAAGCTTCCATTCTGCCTCCTCCATGATGCGGCGTTGCAGGGTCTCGGGGGTATCGTCCTGCATGACCTCAACTGCCTTTTGCAGGATGATGGGTCCCGCGTCACACTCGGGGGTGACGATGTGGACGGTCGCACCCGACACCTTCACGCCCTTGGCCAACGCGGCCCCGTGGACGTGGAGCCCATAGAATCCCTTGCCGCAGAAGGAAGGGATGAGGGCGGGGTGGACATTGATGATCTTATTGGGGAAGGCCTCGTAGACCTGCTCGTCAAAGATGGTGAGGAAG
Organism: Oscillospiraceae bacterium; assembly: GCA_015064015.1. GTDB lineage: Bacteria > Bacillota > Clostridia > Oscillospirales > CAG-272 > CAMEON01. The sequence goes on from SVTB01000133.1 coordinate 1,051, forward strand.
CCCGCCAGCACCACGAGGTCGATGCCCGCGGCGGTCATTTCGTCCGCCAGGGCCTTGGAATAGGCGGCGATGCTGTCGTAGTCCTTCCGCGCCAGTACACGGCCCTCAATGCCCGCGTTGGCGGCTCGCTCCAGCGCGTACACACCGGGCTTGGAGGCGATGACGAGGGTAATTTTTCCGTTTCCCAGTTCTCCCCTGCCCTGCGCGTCTATGAGGGCTTGGAGATTGGTGCCGCCGCCCGAGACCAGGACGGCGATCTTCTTTTGCTGTGCCATATGATTCCCTCCTTACGCTTCTTTCGGTTTGATCATAGCCAACACAGGCATGAGCATACCGCCAATGGTATTGCCCAGCACCACGATGGCCAAATAGATGATGGAATTCACCGAGAAGAACATCCCCGCCGCGCCGAAGTAGAACATATTGGCAACGGAGTGTTCAAAGCCCGCCAGAATGAAGACGGGCACGCAGAACAGGATGCCCGAGATGGACTTCTTGTCGCGGTAGATGCTCACCGCCATGTACATGAGGATACCGCAGAAGATACCGCGGATCAAAGTCTGCCACCAAGCTTGGGTCAGACGGGCGGCGCAAAGAGTCTCAGCCACGCCCCCGATGGTGGGGATAGAGGCACGGAGAACGTACCCCAGCGCCACGGTGGCGATGAGGTTACCCAAGAGTCCCCAAAGCAGGACCGAGAATGCTTCCCGATCGTGCTTTTCGGGGATGAAGCCGATCTTGCCCGTGTAGAGGGAGTAGCCCTTGTAGCAGATGGAGAGCAGGGCGATGGAGAAGAAGAAGGCACCGATGGTCTTGTTCACCATGGAGCCGTCGCCGAAGCAGGCCAGGAATACCGTCCCGCCCACGGCGATCATGATACCGGCCAGCAGGCCGTTTGTGAGATTCCAGATAATCTTCTTCATGGGCGTCAGATAATCTCGATTTGCTCACCGCCCAGCTCGGCGGAATCGACGATCTCACCGATGAGGTAAGCGTCCTCACCGTTGGCACGGAGGATAGCCAGCGCGGTCTCCACGTCCTCGGGAGCCACCACGAGGCTCATGCCAACGCCCATGTTGTAGGTGTTGAACATATCTCTCTCGGGAATGTTACCCGTCTTGGCGATCAGATCGAAGATGGGAAGCACCTTAACGTCGGCGCGGCGGACGCGGGCACCCAGGCCCTCGGGGATGCTTCTCGGGATGTTTTCATAGAAGCCGCCACCCGTGATGTGGGAAATGCCCTTGACATTGACCTTTTCCAGGAGTGCCAGCACCGACTTGACGTAGATGCGGGTAGGGGTCAGCAGGGTCTCGCCGATGGATTTACCGCCCAGAGCCTCGCAGGGCTCATACAGGGAGGGAGGATTATTGTCGATGTCAAAGACCTTACGGCAGAGGGAGAAGCCGTTGGAGTGAACACCCGTGGAGGCCAGGGCGATGACCACGTCGCCCGCCTTCATGGTGGTGTTGTCGATGATCTTCTTCTTGTCCACGATACCAACCGAGAAGCCGGCCAGGTCGTACTCCTCCGCGGGCATCATGCCGGGATGCTCGGCGGTCTCGCCACCGATCAAAGCCGCGCCCGACTGGACGCATCCCTCAGCCACACCGCCCACGATGGCGGCGATCTTCTCGGGGATGTTCTTCCCGCAGGCGATGTAGTCCAGGAAGAACAGGGGCTTGGCGCCCACGCAGATGATGTCGTTGACGCACATGGCCACAGCGTCAATGCCGATGGTATCGTGCTTGTCCATGAGAATGGCCATCTTGACCTTGGTACCGCAACCGTCGGTACCCGAAACCAGCACAGGCTCGGACATACCCGCCACGTTGAGGCCAAAGCAGCCGCCAAAGCCGCCCACATCGTCTACGCAGCCCTCGTTCTTGGTGCGGGCGATGTGCTTCTTCATGAGTTCCACCGCCTTGTAACCGGCGGTAATATCTACGCCCGCGGCGGCGTAGCTTTCGGATTTAGAGTTAGAATGCATGATGTATTCCTTTCTTGCCTTAACAGTTGAATTATTTATTCTTTAAACCATCGTCATCTATTTTGGTCTCATATCAATGAACTACATAAAATAGTTTTTCATGTATGTGTATATGATATTGTCGATCTCTGGATCATCCAATTTAACACATTTAAAGGTTGCTATAAGATCTTCTGCTGCTTGCATATCAGGGGGCGTAATCGTCTTTTTGGCAAGAACAGTTTTCCACTGTTTTTGCGTTTTTCTCCAATTGGGAGTCTCAATAAAACCCAAAATCTCCAAATACTCCAAATAATGCACGATAACATCTTGCCTCAACCAAATATTTTTACCCTTACTCAAGGGGTGTTTCAGTTTATACGTTAAATCATAATCCACCGGAATTCTGTACTGATTTACCAACACATCAAATATTTTGGAGCTATCAAATTTTGCCTCGTCATTTTTTCGCCCAAAAACATAACGATTAAAAACTAAACTCTGCCATATTCTTCGATCGCATTGAAAAATCATTTCACCGGTAATTGGAATATCAACAAAAAATGGAACCGTCTGTGTTGAGTGAAATTCCTTTCCAAAATCATACCAGTATGTTTCTTGAAATTTGTTGCAATATTGAACAAACAGGTTGTCATTACGCAGTTTCTTAACGGCTTCCGAATAATTTTGCGGCTGAAATAGTTCATCGAGCTTCTTTTGACCATTTTCTCTTGCCAATTGTCGCTTGGCTTCTTTCTTTTGCTGTTCTATTGCTTCTTCCTTTCGTTCAGCCTCGGCTTTTCGATAAGATAAAACCTCCTCTTGGTTTTCATAAAATAATCTTGCCTTTTCAAGCACAGCATTAGAAAATGGATAATATCTCCACTTTTTTTGAGTCGTTTTAGACAAAATTATTTCGCGAATTTCGTTTTGAGAAATTGGAGTTTCCAAATAATCGCTCAAATCCAACTCCAACATGGCCGCACCGTACTCCCTAACTTTTTCAAGCTTCAGCGCATTAACCTTATGCCGAACAAAAATTTCCACAAGAAGCTCACCACGAGCTGTCGTAATGGAAACATCGGGAATAAATCCGTTTAGGTGTTTTTCAATCTCAACGGATATACCTTCGACCACAGCTTCTTTTTGATATACGAACAGTTCTAATTTGTTCTTTATAGTTTGAGGTATATCTTGTATTTTGGCTTCAGCACAAGATATACCTCTTGACGGGACAAAGATTCTCTTTTCTTTTTCAATAATACTCTTCGCCATTCGGTGCAACGCAGTTTCATTAGCCGTTAATGCATCACAATTTATTCCTGCCGCATATTGGGTTGATTCAGTATGATGACGGAAATAACGCCTTACCCTTCCCTTCAAAGAACAGGCTTGCAGCGGGCGTCCACATGCAGGACATCTACAATCGCAATTTAGGCCAACCATTTCGTTCGAAATGTCATCAATACTTACCGTTTTTTCATCCGAATTGCGTATACCATATAATATTTCAGGCATTTTATTCCTTCCCCGTCCAGCAGTAGGTGCAGAGCTTGCAGGGCTCAAGGCCGATGGCTTTAATTACGCCCTCCAAGGACTGGAACTCCAGCGAAGAGAAATTGAATTTTTTCGCAATAGCCTTACGGAGCTTTTGGCCACGCTCGGTGTTGCCGTCGGCGTATTCTTCCAGATACTTGAAGCCCTCGCAGCCCTCGATTTCCATGATAGTGCGGCGAGTGATCAGATCCATATCCGATGTATTGCGGGAGAAGTTCAAGTATTTGCAACCGTACATAATGGGAGGACAAGCCGAGCGCATATGCACCGACTTGGCGCCATGGGCATACAGGAAGTCAACCGTCTCCTGAAGCTGGGTGCCGCGAACGATGGAATCGTCCACAAAGAGCAGATTCTTGTCCTTGATGAGCTGATGAATAGCAATCTGCTTCATTTTGGCTGTCTTTCTGCGATCGGATTGTTTGCCGGGCATAAAGCTTCTTGACCAAGTGGGGGTATATTTAATATAGGGACGTGCGAAAGGAGCGTGGCTTCGGTTTGCGTAACCGATGGCGTGAGGAGTACCCGAATCAGGCACGCCACTGACATAGTCCAAATTTCCCGTGTTGTCTACCTTTTCGTCGTGCTCCGCCATGATCTCACCGTTGCGATAACGCATTTCCTCCACGTTGACACCCTCATAGGTGGCGGTGGGGTAGCTATAGTAAGACCAAAGGAAAGCGCACATCCGCATCTCCTTCCCGGGTTCAGCCAACTGCTCGATGCCATCAGGCGTGATACGAACGATCTCGGCGGGACCCAGTTCCCTTTCGTCCTCAAAGTCCAGCTTGACATAAGCAAAGGACTCAAAGGACACGGCAAAGCCGTCCTCCCGCTTGCCGATCAGCACGGGGATACGCCCCACTTTGTCGCGGGCGGCGATAATGGAGCCGTCCTGACAAAGGATCAAAATATTCGCCGTACCGTCAATCACCGTTTGAGCAAAGCGGATGCCCTCGGCAAAGGTAGGCTTTTGATCAATGAGCGCAGATACCAACTCCACGTTGTTGATTCGTCCGCCCGTCATGGCATCGAAGTGGCGGCCGGCGGAGGACAGATATTCGTCAATCAACGTTTGGGAATTATTGATGGCACCAATAACGCAGATGGCATACGTACCCAAGTGGGAGCGGATGAGCAGAGGCTGGGGCTCGCCGTCGCTGATACAGCCCAGCGCAGAGGTGCCCTTCATGACCTCCAGCGTGTGCTCAAATCTGGTACGAAACGGGGCGTTGTCGATGCTGTGGATCTCCCGCTGGAGTCCGATCTCGGGATCATAGGCGGCCATACCCGCGCGGCTGGTGCCTAAGTGGGAATGGTAGTCGGTGCCGAAGAAAACATCCAGCATACAATCCTGTCTTGAAGTTATTCCGAAAAATCCACCCATTGTGGTTCTCCTGTAAAATCAAAGATTATGCGAAGAAGAGCTTGTTGAGGGTCAGAGGATCGATGTACTCGCCGTCCTTGTAAACTCTCATATTACCGGAAGCAATCTCGTCGATGAGCATGACGTTGCCTTCGGCATCGTAACCGAATTCAAACTTGATATCGTACATATCGAGGCCCTTCTCTTTCAGGTCATCAGCCACGATCTTGGTGATAGCCTGGGTCATAGCCTTCAGATCGTCGTACTGCTGAGCGGTCATAACGCCCAGGTCTACGAGACCGTCCTTAGTCACCAGGGGATCGCCCTTCTCGTCATTCTTGAAGGTAGTCTCCACATAGGCAGGAAGATCCTGACCCAGCTCGCAGTAGTCGGAGTAGCGGCGGTAGAAGGAACCAACAGCCTTGTAACGGCAGATGACCTCCAGACCCTTACCGAAAGCTTTGGCGGGGAGAACCTCCATGGTGGTGTCATCCAGGTTTGCGCTGATGTAGTGGGTCTTGATGACACCACCATGGAGGTTCTCCCC
>SVTB01000134.1 GCA_015064015.1 Oscillospiraceae bacterium
GCGACTATTATCACATTGACGTAAGAAGCTGGGCATCGGTGACTACCATCGCCTGCGGCAAAAGTCACGCGGCGGCCTTGCTCTCCAACGGACAAGTGCTGGCTTCGGGAGACAACCGTCAAGGGCAATGCGACACCTCGGAATGGCAAGATATGGCAGACGTATGCTGCGGCCTTGATTTCACGGTAGGACTCAAGCAGGACGGAAGTCTTTTGCTGGCAGGCGGGAATAAAAGCCTGCGCCACACGTTGGAAAAGTGGCAGCAGATTGCGGGATTGTTTACTGATGAGGAAGGGCGTGAGGTATACGCTGTTACCTTTGGTGAAGGGCGACTTTTGTCTACCGCAGCACTTCCCGGAATGACTCGCAAGTGGCGCAATTTGGTGTACGTGGCTGTTTCGCCGCGTGGCATTGTGGGTATTACCGCAACGGGACGCCTGCTCTCTACCCACAGAGGGGACCAGAAGCAGCTGGATGAATTAGGCAAAGACTATATTACCTGTGCCATGGGAGATAGCCATATGGCGGCGTTGAGCCGTAGCGGTGAGGTGATTGCCTTAGGACATAATGATTTCGGCCAATGTGCTACGGCGCGCTTTGGCAGACTTTTCAAAAACTTTGAGGGCTTTTACAAAGCGCGAAATCAGGAAAGCAAAGAAAAAATCCGCTTAGAAAAGCAATACCAGCAAAGGTTTAGCGAAACTTCACGCTTCGCACGCCGCCTCGCGTGCGGAGAACGCTTGACCGCCTGCTTGCAGGTGGATGGACGTGTCAACGCCACGGCGGGACTTCGTCGTGTCAAGGGTTGGGAAAACGTGTGCGCTTTGAGCTGCGGCAGTGCGCATATATTGGCGCTCCATACCGACGGCAGCGTTAGCGCTGACGGTAACAATGTGGGCGGATGCTGCCGCGTGGGAGATTGGAGGGGTGTCAAGGAAATCTTGGCCCGCAAATACCACTCTCTCGGACTTTGCTACGACGGCAGCGTGCTGTTTACAGGATGGGATGTATACCATCAAGGCCGTGTCAATGATTGGAAGGATATTTATCTGCTGCGAAGCAGTGACACCTACACGGTGGGTGTGTCGCGAGACGGGAAACTGCACTTCTCAGGCAAACATTTTCCTTTTGATCCCGAAGTTTTGGATCTTTCCGAATGGTCAGATCTGAAGGATTTGGCGGTATCGGAGCACCACATGGTAGGGTTAACGAGGGACGGTCGAGTGATTGCCGTGGGGGATTCCTTCTGCGGTCAACCCGATGCAAAGAGCAGATTGACCGAAACCTCCACATGGCGCGGTGTCAGAGCCATTTCTGTCGGAGATGGTTTTACGGTAGGTCTGTGCTATGGCGGCCGCGTGTTGGCGGCAGGCAACAATACATATGGTCAATGTGAAACATCTCTTTGGAAAAACGTGGTTTTGGTAAAATGCGGCCGCTCCTTTACGGCGGCTTTAACAACAGATGGGCAGGTACTTACGGCCGGCTGTCACAAGAGTGGCGCGGGGCAAATGATCACGTCAGATGAAATCGGTACGGCAGTCATGGATTGGGAAAAAGCCGAGGCTACAGGCTATGAACCTTTTAGTACCCAATGGATGACCAATGTGCTGACGTTGGATTGCGGACAGGATTATTTGGTTGCCGTGGATCGCGGGGGGCATATCATGGCCGATGGCTTAGATCTGGACGGTCAATGTACGGCGGCTTCCTCGTTTCTTTTGTTCCGTGATATCCGCCAGCTGGATGGCTTTGGTGTTTATAACGCCCCTGTTCCTGCGGCTGTTCCGACGGTGCCTGTGCATAGCGCCTCGGAGGAGGAAGAATCGGGGAAGAGCAAATATAAATCAGACAAACCCAATATAGCGGTAACCGGACGCGCCGGCTATCGACAGGCCGCTAAGCCGTGGCACGTTTTAGCAAGAGAGCTTCTGGGCCAAGTTTCTTTGGAACTTTCACGTTGTATCTATATCTCGGAGCGTCGCGTGTTGAAGGCGATAGATACCGTCAGACATACTGAGTGCGAGAGCTTATCCCACGGACAATTCTCCTGGATAGCATCGGGTGCATATCATACTATGGCGGTGACTTCGGAGGGACAGATGATGTCTTTTGGTGCGGTGCCTGCAGGACAGGGGATCACCGAGCTTTCGGCGGTGTCCGAAACCTTGGATGGTCAGGCACATCCTGCCTGGTCTTCGGTTGCCTGCGGTCCTTGCCACACGGCGGCTATTCGCGCGGACGGACGGGTTGTTTCCGTCGGCCAAAACGACGCGGGACAATGCAATACCGAGGCGTGGGAAAAAATGTCGATGGTTGCTTGCGGTGCCGCTCACACCGTTGGCCTGGATCAAGCAGGCCACGCGATGGCTATCGGGGACAACACCTGCGGACAATGTGGTGTTTCCGATTGGCCCGTGCTGGCTATGGTGGCTTGCGGTGAAAAACATACCGTGGGATTGCGTATGAACGGTACGGTACTGGCTGTGGGTGAGGATAGCCTGGGTCAATGTCGTGTGAACAAGGCAAAGGATATCATATCTGTGGCCTGTCTTCCCGAAGCCACGCTATGTGTTCGTAAGGATGGCCGTGTAGAAATTTACGGCGGTACGGGAGAACTGAAGGAGCGTATTTCCGAGCTGAGACAGGTGGTGGCTGTATATACCTGCGAATATCGCTTGTGCGCACTCACTTCCGATGGACGGATTATCGAGGTTAGATGATAAATTTTAAAAATATAAAAAGGGTGCACGGCAAGCCGTGCACCCTTCGGTGTTATGTAAGGAGGATCAATTCTGATGCTCGCGGCGTTTGAAAAGCAACCATGTACCGGGGAGCAACAGACCTGTGAGCGAGATGCTGGCCAGGGCGGAACAACCACCGTCGGTATTGGGGGCGGAGGTCTGAGCGTTGGCGGAAGATTCTGCGGGGGCATCGGTATTGCCCAAGGTTTCCTGTGCGGGATCGGTGGGTGTCTCCGTTTCTGTGGGTGTCTCCGTTTCGGGCTCTACCTTTTCCTGTGCGGGGAAGAAGTAAATGCCATCCTTTGTCAAGGCATTTACCTCAGCATCGTTTTTGAGGAAATAGATACCCTGCAGAAGGAGCGTTTCGTTGCTTTCCAAAGCGGCACGCTCATAGTCTAAACGCAGGCTTTGGAGCTCGCCGTCCCATCCCTTGGCATCTCTCATATCAAAGATTACATACTGCCATCCCCCATCAGTACCCATAACCTTGGAAACTAAGCGTGCAGTTTGATCGCTGTTATCGGAGGATTGGCTGTCACAAGTATAGAAGAGATCAAAGGCACGGTTGTTGAGAGATTCGTTTTTCAAGAGGAGCACAACGAAATTGATATCCGAGGTATTGACGGGAGCCAGTTGTACGCTGTTCATCAAGTCAGCGTAGGGAAGAGAAACGTAAGGATCGTTGCAGGCTTCCTTGGAAACAAAGGACATGACCTTGCCGTAGGTTGCATCCTTTACCACAGACACGGTGGTACCGTTCAGGGGGGTCATCAACGCGGAGGGGATGCTGCCCATGATGAGGGCGGCATTGTTTTGAATGGACTCGGGCATGGGGAATCGCACGAGAGTACCTTCAGCCATAGCGGCTTCGGCAAGGGTTAGGGAGTGCTTCTCCCAAATGGCGTACAGAGTCATATCACCGGACAGAGAGACCGTGTCACCGGGCTGATATACGGGCACCATATCGAAGGGACGGAGCGCCCAACCCAAGAAGGTATCTCCCTCCAAGGTAGGCTTATCGGCGCATAGAACGCCGCTTTCGCCAATGGTGATCTCCTGGATCTCAGGGGCATTCTTACCGCCATTGGCATCAAATGTGATCTTGTCGGTACCCTGCAGGGGAGTCATGAGTACCAAAATATTCTCATCGAGGCATCCCTCCAGCTCTCCGAAGCGAACCTTGGCTTTGCCGTCAGTGATACCCAGAAGCTCTACGCAGGAGCCGACGGGCACCTTGCTCAAAGATTTACCGTCATCACCCAAAAGACGGGCGGTCATACTGTTGACGATGTAGTATCCGCGAGGACGGCCTTCGGCATAAGAGAAATCAATGGTAGGTTCGTTTCCCTCATCATAGGGGGGCGTGCCGTAACCGATCACGCAGGGATCATTCAAAGCATAGGAGCGGATGGTTACGTTATTGTCGGCGTTGCCTTCAATGGTGAATACGTGGGTGTCAGTGGTGTAAAGGACATAGCCGATATGCCCCGAGCCGTTATTATTGCCTTTCCAGTTGAAAAAGATAAAATCGGCGGGCTTTGGGGTGTATGTACCCTTATAGGCTGCGGAATCCTGCCACATTTTCATAGTCTTGAGCTCCCCTACCCATTTCCAACAACCAATTTCAGAAGATGCCTTGTCAAAGTGAGCTTGGTTGAGACACCAGTTGACGAAGCACGCGCACCACTCGTAGTGGTTGTCATTGTAATGGGGAACCAACAAACGGGCGTACTCGATGTAGTTGGAAGATCCCGACATATTAATGCCGTCGAAATCAGCGGCGCTGTCGCCCTCGTGATAACCCAGCTGGGAGATGGCGATGCGCAAAACCGTATTGCGCTGATTGACCGAGAACTCAAGAGAAGTAAAGTTTTCATACCAAACCGAGGTTTTGTAGGCATCCGAAAACTCATAATTGGGATCGTTGGTAAGCCAGTTGCGCATTTTGATTCCCGTGCCGTGGGGCTCCAAAGCGGCGGCTACGGTAGAAGCACAGGCAGTGACCATCAAAGCCGCCAATCCTGCGGCCAAAATCTTTTTGATTTGCATAAACTATCCTTTCTTTTATTGGGAGGTTTCCTAAAGAATAGCAGGAAAACCTGATGTTGCCATTATAGCATAATTTTTGGGGTTTGTAAAGTCTTATTTTTTAGATTTTATCGTGGAAAATTTCGGAAATACGACAGAAAACGAGACTTTGGATGGGGAAATTCCCCACATGGAATGGGAAAATGTATATTGGAGGCTGTTTTTGTCAAAAGAAAAACCCGCAAGAGCGGGTTTTTCGGGGAAAGCCGTATTCTTTTGGAATTACCGATCAAGCTTGATTTCCTCGTTTGCATCGGAAGCGTCGCAAATGGCCTGCGTCGTGCGGGCGGTATGGAATCGTTATCTGTGGTGCGGATGAAGCCCGTCACGCTGTCATCCATGTCATAGGTGCCGCTCGGATCATTGGTGAATTCTGAGCACACGGCCTCGTAGGTGTAATTCGGCATATCCACGCCCGGCTTACAGATATTGGATGCGCACGGGAAGCTCCTGGTCCTCCAGTATGTCCTCCGCGTGATAAGGCGAAACATCGTACTTGACCAGCAGAGAAAAAACTTTCTCTGCGATCTCCGTCGAGGGAGAGCTGATGCGCAACATCCCACAAGGAGCGGAATATAAGTAGACTTCATGGACGGTGCGATTGATCCTGAGGCGGTGGTGGCCCGATGAATCCTCACTTGTTGCCTCACAAAGCCAGCAGTATACCAGGGTATCCGCAATGCGATAACATTGTCCGGTGATGCGAGCAATGCCCTGAAAAGATGAAGCGGCCTCCTCGGGTGATGGAATATGTAAAAGATGCGGCTGACATTCTGAATGATCCATGGCGGTGTTCCTTTCTCGATTTCATACAGCTGTAAAAAAGACGTAGGCACATTATATCACAAGTGCTCCGGACATAAGAGACCGAAAATCGAATGAATTCCCCAAAAGCCGCGAATGATTTGTACAAAAAGTCAAAGAATCCGTCAAATGTTCCAAAGAAACCGACCCGTTCTACCTGGATTTGCATAGGCAAAGGATCGCGACGGATGCTTTTTGTGTATTTTGATGTATGCGGTCAGCAAAATGACCACAGTAAAATGCGTGCATCTCGCTTTGTATTGCGGAATGGTAAATGTTGATGGATTGACACGAAGGCTCAAATCGCTTATAATTATGTTGTGATCTTTTTATACCACAATATTTTGCTCAAATCAAATATATTTGAGCGAAATAAAGCTTTTGGAAAAGGATTAAGCAAAGGATACTAAAAGTGATTATGAGGTTAAATATGCACAATAGAAATCGTGAAGATCAACAAATTCAACATATTTTTAAGAGTACACCTACTCGCCGTGCCGCAAAATTTTTGTGGATGGGAGGTGTCGTTTTAGTCATAGGGATTCTTGACGTTGCTCTTCGCTTATGGTCGGGAATACGGCAGGGAGCCGTTGGCATTATGCTCCACATGGGATATGAGGTTGAATGTCTTCTTGCGGGAGTGGCTATATGGTTGGGGGGTGTTTTGCTTTTAGACTATCTGGAGCGGCGGGAGAAAACTGATGGACAGCTGTTTTGATGAAAAATCAAAAGGCTATAGAGTAGTGAGATTCAAATTGTTGTTTATCGAGTTTAAGGGGTGCAGGGGCGAAGCCCCTGCACCTCACTTGGGTGGCCGGCAGTGCCGAGGGCGGCCGGGAGCGCCTCGGCG
>SVTB01000135.1 GCA_015064015.1 Oscillospiraceae bacterium
CAGTACAAGGTGATGGCATATTTTGTTGCTCGTTTTCTTCTCTGCGCTACTCTCGTACCTCCTCTCCGCGCTATATGCGTTTGCTTTCACGGATACACCGATGCGACTATGTATCAAGAGAGCCCCAAAATTGCCAAGGTTTTAGGAGAAGCGGGAATTGCCTGGGTGTTTCCTTACTATAGCGTCTGGGCGTGGATGAGTAAAAGTTCGAGGGAATTTAATGAGCAGGTTATTGATGCGGTTTACGAAAGACTTGGAGCCTCTGAAAATATTCCGCTTATCGTAAGCGGAGGAAGCATGGGAGGGCTTACCGCTCTGAATTATCTTGTGTACGGAAAAAGAAATGCTGTAGGTTGCGCTGTAAACTGTGCCGTTACGGATATGAAAAGAATATTTTCCGACATACCGGATTTCAGACGCGCGATACTTTCGGCTCATATCCAAGAGGATGAGGATCTTTTATCTGTTATGAAAAGATATTCACCGGTAGATTTTTATAAGCTTATGCCGAAAATTCCGTATTATTTCGTTTATGGCGAAAGCGATGCTTACTTCACCCAAAACCATATGCCGCCACTGATTGAGAGAATGAAAAAAGAGAAGTTTTCCTATAAGCTTCGTATCGAGGAAGGAATGAATCACTGCGATATCGAAGGACATCCGGATGCGTTTACGGAATACTGCAAATTCATAATAGATTTAGTAAAAACATAAACACTTTCACATCTTTTAAACTTTTGCCAAGTTTTCACAACCTATTACAACTTTTCACAACCTGTTCTTTCCCTCTATTCTCTCTATACACCTACACACCATCAGAACCCACCGAAGCCGTCAAGGGAAAAAGGAAAAAGTATTGCAGTCATGTCATGAAAAAAGAGCCGATTTGAAAGACAGTTTATTTGTCGATCAAATTGGCTCTATGAATTTTCAGCGATACTTTTTCCCCCTGTAACGCTTGACGGGGGCGGGGGCGTTCTGATAGAATCTACCTGAAACTTAAACATTGTCCGAGGCTCGTGGTTCAAGGAGATGATGTCTCTTTCACCAACGCCAGATATTCACGGGGGGATATAGCCATCTTCCGCTTGAAGACGGTGGAAAAATATTGGGCATCGGGATAGCCGCACCGCAGGGCCACGTCGCTGATGCTTGTAAAGCCTTGCTTCAGCATGGTGCAGGCGTGCTGGATACGCACCGTGTGGAGATATTCAACAATTCCCACTCCAACATGCCGTTTGAACACATTGGAAAGGTATTTTTTGTTATATTTCAACTCACTTCCCAGTTTTTCCAGCGAAAACTCGGAGTCAGAAAAATGCTCGTCCACATATTTCTGGATCATGGAGACTACGTCATTTGCCCCATCCTCATGCGATGGGAAGCAACACATTTGCTCACCCAAATAGGCGAAGGTGTAGAGCAGGACTGCTTCGCTGGCAATGTCCGACAATTCTGAGTGAAAGCAAATTCCATTTTTCCAGACCGTAGCCAGATCCTTGCAACTCTTCATGATGGGGGTTTTGGGGGAGATACTCAGCTTGTCAAGAAGCCGATTACCCCGAGCACCAAGAAAACTGATGTACATATATTGAAAATCCGACACAGACTCGATGGCAAAGGGTTCAGAAGGGAAAGAAAAGAATACATCACCTTCCGTAACAGTACGAATTTCTCCCTTGGTGTGGAACTTACCTTCCCCTTGGGTAACGAGATAGACTGTATAGAGTGACTTCAAATGCAGGCCCGTATAGACCTGTTCCTTCGTTTCCAGAACAAAATGGACGGTATGAATGCTGTGGTCGTTGACTTCGCGAGGAACAAAGCGGCAAATGTTCTGCTTGACCATAAAAACTCCTCCTTGGAGTAGTATATTTTTAGTATACCACAATTTGTTTTGGAAGTCAACCTTGAGGTAACGATTTCAAAAAAACAAGTAGATTTTACCTACTGACTATTCAAAAAATCTATGGTATAATAAAAATGCTGTACGGACAGTCAAATTATGATTAGCCATACACGCTATTCTATCCAATAGAAAGGAATCATCTCTTATGAAAAAAGTTAGAATTGGAGTTTTGGGTGCCTACCGTGGCACAAGCATGATCAACTACTGCAAGCGTGCCGACCACGCTGAGGTAGTGGCCATTTGCGATAAGAGTCCAGAGGCACTGGACGCCCAGCGTGCCGCAGCAGAAGGACTTGACATTACCTTTTACGATCATTTTGACAAGTTCATCGAGCACGACATGGACGCCGTGGTGCTGGCCAATTACGCCAATGAGCATGCCCCCTTCGCTATCCGTTGCTTGAAGCGAGGCCTTCATGTTTTCTCCGAGGTACTGCCTGTGCAAAACATGAAGGAGGCGGTAGAACTGGTGGAGGCCGTGGAGGAGAGTGGTCTGGTCTATGCTTACGGTGAGAACTACTGCTATATGCCCGCCACCTATGAGATGAAAAAGCTCTACGAGAGCGGTGAAATTGGTGAATTCGAGTACGCCGAGGGTGAATACATCCATAACTGCGAATCCATCTGGCACTCCATTACATACGGTGAGCCTGACCATTGGCGCAACAGCGGATACTCTACTTTCTATTGTACCCACTCGCTGGGGCCTATCATCCATACCACAAAGCTTCGTCCCGTGTCTGTTACGGGCTTTGAAGCTACCAGAAATGCCCGTAGTCTGCGTGTCGGACGTAAGAGCGCTCAGTTCGGCATTGAGATGGTGACGCTCGAAAACGGTGGTATTGTCAAGTCCATTCACGGCGATCTTTACAAGAACTCCATTTGGTACACTATGTACGGCTCCAAGGGACGCATGGAGTGCGGACGCGAGGATGCTTGTGATGGTCATATCTGCAAGATTTATATCAATAAGGATGAGTATGATGGCGGTTACGAAACCGGTTCTTTGCGTTCCTATTTCCCTGAACACAAGGTCGATGGCGATGCGTCTGGATTTGGTCACGGCGGTTCGGATTTCTTCTCCATGTACTATTTCATAAAGAAGATTCTGGGTGATGAGGACGCAGACACCATCGATGTATATGAGGCTCTGGATATGTTCCTCCCCGGTCTGTTCGCCTACCGCTCTATTCTGGCGGGTGGTATTCCCATGGCGGTTCCTAACCTCCGTAATAAGGAAGAACGTGAGATCTGGAGAAATGACACCGCCTGCACTGATCCTAAGGCTGCGGGAGATATGGTTCTGCCTAATTTCTCTGCAGGCACACCCGAGATTCCACAGGAGGTCTATGATTATCAAGCGGCTTTGTGGGCAGAAGAGTGTACTAAGACCGAAGGTACTTACCGCACCGGTGCGCTGAGTCAGGGTAGCAAATAAGGATCGTGATACAGAGGTCGATATAAAAAGCCTCTGGTCCGAGATAAAAGAAGAACCGATATCACTCCATCATAGCAAAATGGAAAGAAAACTTGGCGTATAAGCCCTTTAAATTCCTTAACCAAAACGCATAATGAAGTGATTCGGTTCTTTCTTACTTTTACTACAGTTAGGATGGATATTTCTGTGAGCTCGACTCTTTCCTTCAGTAAGGTCTATAACTTTCGCGATCCCGATGCTCGCGGACGAGTTTGTGTCCTGATCTACACCGTTGTGGAGTATTTTTTGGTTTACATCACTTCGGGTATTTTTTACACCCAGTTTTTACAAAGCTACAGTGTGGATATCACGGGCGTGGGAATTCTAAATTTCGTCCCCTTCCTATCCTCCATGTTCGTGTTCTTCACTCCGGGACTCCTCAACCGCTTTCCCAAAAGACGGTGGCTCCTCGCGGTCTGTAAATTCATGTACTACCTTCTCAACGTGGCGGGACTGACTCTGCTCCCTGCGCTGATTGAGGATTACACTTTGCTTCTGGGGTGCATGATTGTGATTTCTTTTTTGGCATCCCTCTTTAACGTTATCGCCACAGCGGGCTACGCTGCTTGGCATATTCGTTTCCAGCCGGAAGAGGTGCGTGCCTACCATATGACTGTCAGTCAGTTTTTTAATGCCATTGTGTCGGGCATTCTCATGCTCTGCGCTGGTTGGCTTTGTGATAACCTCCCTGAATGGTTCATTTTGGCACTGCGCTATTTTGCCTTCGGTTTGGGTGTTATCAATGTGGTTTTCTTGCTATTACCCCGTGAAGTGGAGTATCCGGTTGTCCGTTCCCCACGCTTTACGGACATCATCTCCATTCCTATTTGCAACAAGAAGTTCATGCGCACCATGCTCATTGTATTCCTGTGGCAGTTTTCCATGTACTGTTACTCGTCCCAGCTCAACTACTACCTGTTGGACACGATCGGCATGACCCAGACCTTTTACAATATTATCATCTTTCTCTACGGCCCATTCTTTATGCTCTTCATGAGCTTCTGGCGAAAGCGGATCGAGAGAACATCTTGGTTTAAGGTGTTTGCCTACGCCTTGGCTCTCGTTGCTCCCTTGCAGATCGTCTATGGCTTTGTTCAGCCAGGGGATTTCACTGTCACATTAGGCTCTCTGGCTTTGACCGTCCCTCTGTACGCTCCTCTTGCGCTGATCGTTCGTTTGCCCCAACATTTCGGCGGCGTGGGACATAATGTAGCCTTCGCTAACTTCCAGTACATCAATATGCCCCTAACGAATCGGGACGCGTTTACCTCCTTCTACTGTCAGTCCTTGCTCTTGTCGTGTCTGTATCTGTTGTTGCTATTCTACAAGTTGAACCTCTCGCTTAACCGCTGCGATTGCTTGATTTGTTTCTTGCATTTTTCCTTTTCCTCCCTGTTCTTTCCTATTTCCGAAACGCAACCGTAACGGTCGTACCGACACCGAATTCGCTTTCGATAGAAAGCTCTGCGTCCGAAATGGCGCAAATGTGCTTGACTATGGCAAGACCGAGTCCCGTTCCACCGATACGCTTGGAGTGGGATTTGTCCACTCGGTAGAAGCGTTCGCAAAGACGCGGCAGATGCTCTTTTTCAATACCGATGCCCGTATCCTCAACCTTAAGGAAAACATCTGTATCCGTTTCTGTAATGAAAACCGTTACCGAGCCACCGTCCTTATTGTATTTGATGGCGTTGGAAACAAGATTTTCCACAAGCTCAAAAATCATGGCTTGATCGGCGGTTAACTTGGCAGAGCCAGCGATGCTTGCTGTGATATTTCTGCTTTGTGCCTTTTCGGAAAGACCGTCGAGAACCTCTTTGGTTATATCTTCAAGAGCCACCTCGGAAAGCGCTCTTACGGGAGCATCTCCGCTTTCGATCTTGGAAAGCATCAGCATATCCGAGATCAAAGAGCCAAGGCGGAGGCATTCCTTATAGATCCGTCCAAGCTGTTTTTTGGAGGTATCGTCCATGCCTTCCTTGTTCATCAGCACCTCGGCAAAGCCCTGCATAACCGTGATCGGTGTTTTGAGCTCGTGAGAAGCGTTGGCAAAGAAATCACTCTTTTGCTTCTCGATCAGCTTTTCCTTGGTAATATCCGTTACGATAATAATAGCGGAAACGTCGTCGCAGATGACCTCGTTTGTCACCTTGGTGATCACTACCGACAGAAATTTGTCGTCGTAAGCGCAGTTGAAAGCGAAATCCTCCCCGATATGCGCGGTGATCTGCTCGTAAACGGGCAGCTTCTCGATGAGAAACAAAAGATTTCTGCCTACGTCATGATGCGATCCGCGAAACATTTCAAACGCGCGCTTATTGGCGAACACGATATGCTTGTACCTGTCGATGGCGATAATGCTTTGTGAAACGTTATCGAGTACTGCGTTCAGCTTCACCCGCTCGCCGTCCGCGATACGGATGTGGCTGTGAATGTTCGCGTTCAGCTCGTTGATCTGATTGAGAACCCCATACAGCTCCGGCTCACTCATATCGGTCTTGATCGGCGCGTACTGTCCTTCGTTCAGGCTCTTCAAGCTATCGCCGATTTCGGTCACCTTAGACGAAACGTTACGGGATATAAAGGTTGAGAGAACAAAGGAAAGAATCAGTGATACGGCAAGAACGAGAATGAGAAGCGGAATGATGGCGGTAAAGTAAGGTGTCACTTGGCTACTTCTTACTGCAAGTCTGAGTATCACCTGTGTGCCGTCCGAAAGGGCGGTCTTGGTTGCGTAATAGGTCATATTGCACTTAAAGGTTTCCGAATATCTTTCCACGGTATCGGGCTTGCCTTCAAGCGCGTTTTTGATCTCCTCACGGTCTGCGTGATTTTCGAGGGGTGCTTTGGTGTCGCTCTCGTAAAGAACGTTACCGCTCATATCGAAAATCGTAATACGAAGCTCAGGGTTATCCGAGTACTGATTAAAGACAGCAAAATCGCTCTGCTCGTTCATCAGCGTTGCGGCAAGCTCGGTTTCTTCCTTCAACCGTTCATTTACAATATTGTCCGTATTCATATGAACGGCAATGATACCGAGCACGAACATCAGAAGAACGCAGGCAAGTGT
>SVTB01000136.1 GCA_015064015.1 Oscillospiraceae bacterium
ATGGATAACAGCATTACAGTCATCGCCTTGACTGCCACACCTCCCTATGACAGCACCCCTGCCGAGTGGGAGCGCTACTCCAAGCTGTGCGGAGATATTGATGCCGAGATTTTTGTGCCCCAACTGGTGGTGCAAAACACCCTCTGCCCTCATCAGGATTATATCTATTTCAATTATCCTGACAAGGCCGAGTATGATCTTGTAAACGCACACCGTCAAAAAGCGATTGAGGTCACAAATGCGCTTATGCAGGAGAAAGTTTTCTCCCGTGCCCTGACCGATGCCGGTATTTTACCAGACTATAAAGCCAAAGAAGCCGTTATTTTAGAGCATCCCCGTGCGTTTGCCGCCATATTGACCTGCATCCTCAACGGCGAGGATACCTCGCTCCCTAAGGGACTGATCAGGCTGATATCCCCCAAAGGCGGCTTACCTCCCTACCGTATGCTCGAAGTTGAAGAAGCACTCTCCTTTATTTTGGATGCACAAGATATATTTCCGGAATCCCTTCAAGAGCGCCTCTCCAAACGGCTGTCCTCTGCGGGACTGATTGAACGCAAAAAAATCTGCTTGGCGACAACGGACAAGCTCAAAAAAATGCTTTTGTCCTCTGTGGGTAAATTAGACAGTATTATGCAGATCACAGAAGCCGAAGGCAAGCAAATGGGATCCGACCTCCGTATGCTCATTCTGACGGATCATATCCGCAAAGAGCTTATGGGCTCTATTGGTACAGACGAGCCCTTACGCAGTATGGGTACCGTTCCTATTTTTGAATCTATCCGAAGAAGAATGGGAAATGTTATCCCACTGGCCGTGCTGACAGGCTCCCTAATTATCATCCCCCATACCGCTCTCGCCACCGTCACTGAGCTTGCTCATAAAGCAGGCATTTCCTTGCGTGCCAAGGCGTTGCACGACACAGGCTATGATGAGCTCATTATGAGCGGCTCCAACAAGCATAAAGTTGGGGTTATGACCGAAGCCTTTGCTATGGGTTGCTTCTGCGTTTTGATCGGTACCACATCACTCTTGGGCGAAGGATGGGATTCTCCCTGCATCAACGCCTTGATTTTGGCGAGCTTCGTGGGTAGCTTCATGCTTTCCAACCAAATGCGCGGCCGAGCCATCCGTACAGACAAAAACAATCCCCAAAAAACCTCCAATATCTGGCATCTTGTCACGGTCGAACCCCCTCTCACTTTACCCGAGATCGCCCGTAGGACTGTTCAAGAGGAATCCTCGCCCATCCCTATCACCTATGAAGCTGACGGCGCCGCTATCCTTGGCGAGGATTACGCTACCATCGTGCGTCGCTTTGAGGGCTTTTTAGCTCCCGCTTATCACAAAGATATGATTGAAAACGGCATTGAGCGTTTGGATGTGATTAAGCCCCCCTTTGACAAGGACGGCATTGCACATATCAATCATGAAATGCTTGTACTGGCGGCAGATCGAAACGCCATGGCTGACAAGTGGCATTCCACTTTGGGAGACAACATGACCCCAGAGATCTCCCGCGCCAACGAGATTCCAGCAGATCTTGCGCCCAAGCAAGTCTTCTTCCACAACATTCTTTCCGCCGCAGCGGCCACCGTTCCCGTCACGACACTCTTCACACAAAGCCTTATCACTTTGGCAAGCACAGGCAGTGCTGCAGGCTTGATCATAACCGTTCCATTGGGTATGCTCTATTTGTACGGACTTACTACATGGGTACCCAAAATTGCTTCTCACTGCTCCCCTGCAAAGTCTATCAAAACCTTGGCTAACGCCATTTTAAAAACGCTTAAGGATTTAGCTCTCATTGAAAGTCCCAAAGCGAGGGTGCAGATCCTCCCCAACGACAACCAGGGCAGTGTCATTTGTACCCTTCGTAACGCCGGGGAACATGAAAAAAGCGTGTTTTCCACCGCTATGTCCGAGCTTCTCTCCCCCATAGTCAATCCAAGATATGTAATCGTCAAAAAGATGCAGTTTTTCAAATATTCTTCCCTTCTATATAACGAGAGCTTCACCTGCCCCTCGGTGATTGCCAACAAGAAAGAAAACGTAGCTTGTCTCGCCAAGCATTTGTCCCTAACAACAGGCCACTTTGAGCCTGTGTACACCCGAAACGAGGAGGGTCGTGAGATCCTTCTGCGCTGCCGCAAAAATTCCTACATTAACCGCAACCAAAAAGCTATCAGAGGCAAAAGGATTGTGCGCTCCAAGTGGGATTAAAATCAAGGAGGCCTTATGCCGATTACCACCATTTTATTCGATTTGGACGGTACTCTACTCCCCATGGATCAGGAGCTGTTCGCCAAAACCTATTTCACGTCTATCGCCCAATACGTTGCTCCCTGTGGCTATGATTTTGAAGATGTTGTCAAGGGCATTTGGGCCGGTACCAAAGAAATGATCAAAAACGCGGGAAAGAAAACCAACGAGGTCGTGTTTTGGGATACCTTCGCCTCTCTCTTCGGAGAGCGTGTGTATGCCGATATGCCCACCTTTGATCGCTTCTATGTGGAGCACTTTGATGATATCGCGCCGGTGTGTGGGCATGATGATCGTGCCGCCGAGGTCATCCGCCTTTGCCACGAGCGAGGCCGCAAGACCGTGCTGGCCACCAACCCCATTTTTCCACGCATCGCCACCCAAAAGCGCATCCGCTGGGCGGGCCTTTCCCCTGAGGATTTTATCCTGTATACCACCTACGACAATTCCCGCTTCTGCAAGCCTAACCTGAAATATTACACCACCATTCTTGATGAGTTGGGTCTCTCTCCAGAGGAGTGTATCATGGTGGGTAACGACGTGGGCGAGGATATGATCGCCCGTGAGTTGGGGATGCAGGTATTCCTGCTGACAGATTGCATCATCAACCGAAAAAACGAAGATATTTCGGTGTATCCCCACGGTGGGTTCGATGAACTCTTGGCATTTTTAGATCGGGAGCTCATATAAAAAATAAAACTGCTCAGATCTCAGAGATTTGAGCAGTTTTCTGTTTGTAGATAGGCAAGAAGCCGTCGGCCATCAGCGCAAAGTCGCAGAGCCTCTTCTGCCGTGTGGATATCTGAATCGGGATACTCGCATTCAGCGCTCCAATCGGCCTCATCGATACGCTCGGTAAACCGCAGGACGGTGATCTTGCCGAGGATGCCCACGCTTCGAAGAGCGGCGTCGGGACAATTTTCGATGATGTGATCGTAGCGACGAAGGGCATTTTCCACAAGAGTCTCAAAATATATGCCATCGGGATCAGGCTTGAGGTTTTCCTCAAAGGCCAACCCAAACTCCACCGAGGCCAACCAATATGCATAGCCAAAATGTTGCGGATCAGAGGCAACCGCCTCTCTTGCCAGCCAATACATTTCCTCATTTCTGCTCCCCTTTTGCCAAAGGTCGTATGCCTCGTCAAATAGAGCAGACTTTTTATTCTTGCGATTGCGTTCAATTCCTAAAAGAGCATCCGCAGACGTGTCAAGAGCCTTGGTTAAAGCAGGCAGATAGACAATGTCGGGATAGGTGATACTTCTTTCCCATTTAGAAACGGCTTGGGCGGAAATTCCCAACCTTTCTGCCAGTTTTTCCTGCGTCATGCCTTTGGTCATGCGCAAAAACTTAATTTTTTCGCCAATCGTGATATTCATAAAGCACACCCCTTATTTTGATGTATTTATGATATCATATCTCGTTCCAAAAAGCAAGGACGGATTTGGACAGTAGCGTGCAACCGATGGTTGAGGGGGAGATAAATTGTTGTTTACGGAATCAAATGATGACCGTAGGGGCGGATTCCATATCCGCCCGCAAATTTCAAATGTTTATACGGCAAATATAATTTTTTCAACGGGCGGATATAGAATCCGCCCCTACGGGTTATCGTAAATCCTCCGCTATACAACAATTTATAATTAATCTCTAAAAGAAGTTCCCCTCAAACCGTACTTATTCTTCCTCAGCCACCACAGCGATCGCCAGCTCTTCGAGAGCCTTGGGATCGGCGGGGGAGGGGCACTTGGTCATGAGCTCGCTGGCGTTCTGCACCTTGGGGAAGGCGATAACGTCGCGGATGTCCTCCAGACCGATGGAGAGGGCCACCAGACGGTCGAGACCGAAGGCCAGACCACCGTGGGGAGGCACGCCGTACTTGAAGGCCTCGAGGAGGAAGCCGAACTTCTCCTGTGCGTCCTCGGGGGTGAAGCCCAGCACCTCGAACATCTTTGCCTGGATCTCACCCGAGTGGATACGGATGGAGCCGCCACCCAACTCGGTGCCGTTCAGGACGATATCATAGGCCTTGGCGCGGACGCGGCCGGGGTCGCTGTCAATATACTGGAGATCCTCCTCCATGGGCATGGTGAAGGGATGGTGCTTGGCATAGAAGCGGCCGTCCTCCTCGGAGTACTCCAGCAGGGGGAACTCCGTGACCCACAGGAACTTGAAATCCTTGGGATCACACAGTCCCATCTTCTTGGCGCAGTGGCAGCGGAGAGCGCCCAGGGCATCAAATACAATGCTGTTCTTGTCAGCCACAATCAGGATCAGGTCACCTGCCTTGGCCTCCATACGAGCCTTGATGGCCTCATTCTCTTCCTCGGTGAGGAACTTGGCATAGGAAGAGGAAATCTCGCCGGTGGGAGCCCACTTGAGCCACGCGAGACCCTTAGCCTTGTAGGTCTTAACAAATTCTACGAGCGCGTCAATCTCCTTGCGGGACATAGAAGCGCCACCTTCCACATTGATGGCACGGACCGAGCCGCCGCCTTGGATGGCACCCGCGAACACCTTGAACTCGGTACCCGCGAGAATATCGGACAGGTTCTTCAGTTCGAAGCCGAAGCGGATGTCGGGCTTGTCCGAACCGAAGCGGTCCATAGCCTCGGCGTAGGGCATACGGATGAAATCGCCGCCGAGATCAATATTGTAAAATTCCTTGAACATGAACTTGAGGAAGCCTTCGTGCATACGCATGACATCGTCCTCGTTCACGAAGGACATCTCGGTGTCGATCTGGGTGAACTCGGGCTGACGGTCGGCGCGGAGATCCTCATCGCGGAAGCAACGGGCAATCTGGAAGTAGCGGTCAAAGCCAGACACCATAAGCAGCTGCTTGTAGAGCTGGGGAGACTGGGGCAGCGCGTAGAACTTGCCGTGGTGGACACGGGAGGGTACCAAATAGTCTCTTGCTCCCTCGGGAGTGGGGGCGATGAGACAGGGGGTCTCGATGTCCACAAATCCGTTGTTGGCATAGTAATCACGGGCCAGCTTGGTAATCTTGGAGCGGGCCATAATGTTGTAGGCCATGTCGGGACGGCGGAGGTCAAGATACCTGTGCTGGAGTCTCAGCTCGGGCTTCACAGGGCTGTTTTCTACAATCTCAAAGGGAGGGGTCTGGGCGGCGGAGAGGATCTTCAGCTCGGTAACAGCGATCTCGATCTCGCCCGTGGGGATATTCTTGTTTACGGCGCCCTCGCCGCGGGGACGGACAACACCATGAGCGCAGAGGACAAACTCAGCGCGGACGGTGAATGCCTTGTTGAAGGCGTCACGCTCGGTAGCGTCGTCAAAGGCCAACTGGACGATACCGCTTCTGTCGCGGAGGTCGATGAAGATAAGAGCACCCAAGTCTCTCTGCTTCTGGGCCCAGCCCATGACGCAGACAGTCTGACCGATATTAGCGGACGAGAGTTCTGCGCACAGGCACGTGCGTTTGTCATTGGTGGTTAAAAGTTCTGCCATATTTATACCTTCTTTCGGGAGTACAGCCAAGGGGAACTTTTTGAAAAAAGTTCCCCTTGGAACCCTTTAAAAACTTTCAAAAAGTGATGTTATCATCAGGTTATACTCATATTTTTTATTAAATTAAAGTTCTTTGGTCAAACCTTTCTTTCAAGAAAGGTTTGTGGGGTGTGGGGTGAAACCCACAAATCTCAATCCAAGGGCGTACCGTCCTTGGTGAACAGGGGAAGTCTCTCCAGATATACCAGATCCTCACGCTTGGCGGCGTCGCCTTCGGCAAGAATGGTGGCGCGGCCACAAACGATGCCGCCTGCCGCTTCAACCAGTTGCTCCAAAGCGTGCATAGAGTCGCCCAAGGAGACGACGTCATCCACGATGAGGATGCGCTTGCCCTTCATAAGGGCGGCATCGTTGCCGTCCAGATAGAGGTGCTGCTCACGGTTGGTAGTGATGGAATGAACGGTGACATCCAGAATATCTCGCATATAGAGCTTGGTGCCCTTGCGTGCCAGCATATATTTTTGGTTTCCCGCAAGACGAGCCATTTCGTGAATTAGAGGAATACCCTTGGCCTCGGCGGTGATCATGTAGTCATACTCGGGGACTTTTTCCAGCAAAGCTTTGGAGCAAGCGGTGGTTAGTTCAGGATCGCCGAAAATGACGAAGGCGCCAATCATAAGATCGTCGGTCAGGGGACAAAAAA
>SVTB01000137.1 GCA_015064015.1 Oscillospiraceae bacterium
GCGTGCGTCACGATGGGAGTTGGGTTCTGAGGGAGAACCGTAGGTTCTATCCCTCAGCGGCGCCTCTTTTGTAACTTTTCTCTCGACGAGGAGAGAAAAGTTAGTAAGTTAAACAACAATTTATCTACCTTTTACACTCTGCATTTTACATTTCCGCCGTGGTTGATAAAACAGCCTTGCGGGAAAGGGCAAAATTGCCCTTTCCCGCGCTATTCGTTCGAAATTGGTATTACTTGTTACCGTTGTCCTCATAGGAGGCATCGTAGTAAGTGCCGTCGTTGCCGCCCATGTTGGGATCGTAACCGCTCTGGCCGCCCATGTTAGGATCGCCCTGAGGATTAGCCTGTGCGTACATCTTCTCGGACAGCTTATAGAAAGCCTGCTTCAAAGCCTCGGTGTCAGCCTTGATGGCCTCGGTGTCGCCGCTGTTCATGGTCTCGCGGAGCTTGGCAATGGCATCGTTGATCTCTGCCTTCTCGGACTCGGTGACCTTGTCACCCAGCTCATTCAGGGTCTTCTCAGACTGGAAGATCAGCGCATCGGCGTTGTTCTTGGTCTCCACGGCTTCCTTCGCCTTCTTATCCTGCTCAGCAAACTTCTCTGCTTCTCTGACTGCCTTGTCGATATCCTCCTGACTCATGTTGGAGGAAGCGGTGATGGTGATGTGCTGCTCCTTGCCGGTGCCCTTATCACAAGCGGTAACGTTCACGATACCGTTGGCATCGATGTCGAAGGTTACCTCGATCTGGGGCACGCCACGGGGAGCGGGCATGATGCCATCCAAAGCAAAGCGACCCAGCGTGGTGTTGTAAGCAGCCATTTCACGCTCACCTTGCAGAACGTGGACCTCAACCGAGGTCTGACCGTCAGCGGCGGTGGAGAAGATCTGGCTCTTCTTTACGGGGATGGTGGTGTTACGGTTGATGATACGGGTGAACACGCCGCCCATAGTCTCGATACCGAGAGACAGGGGGGTGACATCCAGCAGAAGCAGATCCTTGACCTCGCCGCCAAGCACACCGCCCTGGATAGCGGCACCGATGGCCACGCACTCGTCGGGGTTGATGCCCTTGAAGGGCTCCTTGCCAAGGAACTTCTTGACAGCATCCTGCACAGCGGGAATTCTGGAAGAACCGCCCACGAGAAGGATCTTGTCGATCTTATCCACACCGATACCTGCATCGCGGATGACCTGACGAGTGGGACCCATGGTAGCTTCTACCAGATCAGCGGTGATGCGGTCAAACTCGGCACGGGTCAGGGTTGCCTCAAAGTGGAGGGGACCTGCGGCGGTGGCGGTGATGAAGGGCAGGTTGATGTCGGTCTGGGTCATGCCGGACAGCTCGATCTTGGCCTTCTCTGCGGCGTCCTTGAGTCTCTGCATGACCATCTTGTCGTTGCGGAGATCCACGCCGTTCTCTCTTTGGAACTTCTCTGCCATCCAGTTGATGATGCGCTGGTCGAAGTCGTCACCGCCGAGACGGTTGTTACCTGCAGTAGCCAGCACCTCGAACACACCGTCAGCAATCTCCAAAAGGGACACGTCGAAGGTACCGCCGCCCAGGTCGAAGACCAGAACTCTCTGGTTATTATCCTTATCAAGGCCGTAAGCAAGCGCGGCTGCGGTGGGCTCGTTGATGATACGAAGGACCTCCAGACCTGCGATCTTACCTGCGTCCTGGGTTGCCTGACGCTGTGCGTCGGTGAAGTAAGCGGGAACAGTGATGACGGCCTGGGTGACGGTGGTGCCGAGGTAGGCCTCTGCGTCGGACTTCATCTTCTGGAGGATCATTGCGGAGATCTCCTGGGGAGTGAGGGTCTTGCCGTCGATGGCTACCTTATAGTTGGTACCCATGTGACGCTTGATAGAGCTGATGGTTCTGTCGGGGTTGGTAATCGCCTGACGCTTAGCCACCTGACCCACCATACGCTCGCCGGTCTTAGAGAAGGCTACCACAGAGGGAGTGGTTCTCGCGCCTTCGGGATTGGGGATAACGATGGGCTCGGAGCCCTCGTAAACTGCTACACAAGAGTTGGTCGTACCTAAGTCAATACCAATGATCTTTGCCATAATAATTTTCTCCTTTATATCTGATAATATTTACTTATTTGAGATCCTTCGACTCGGCCGTAAGCTTCGCTCAGGATGACAATCGGGGTATCTGATCTCTTCGTCAAGCTTTTCATTTTTGAAAGCTTTGGGAGATTCTTAAGAACCCTTTCACAAAAAGGTTCTTAAGCGGGTTCCAAGGGCAGCGCCCTTGGTCAGTTGGCCACCTGCACCATGGCGTAGCGGATGATGTGGTCACCCTTGCGGTAGCCCTTCTGGAAGACCGCGACGATGGCACCTTCGGGGAGGGATTCGTCCTCTACGTGCATGACGGCGTTGTGGTAATCGGGATTAAAGGTGTCGGCAGGAACTTCCTCAACGCCCAGCTTGGCAAGGGCATCGGTAGCCGACTTAAGGATCATCAAGATGCCTTTTCCAAGGGGGGATTCGGCCTCTTCAGGGGTGAGACCTGCGGCGGCACGCTCCAGGGTATCGACCACAGGGAGTAAGCCCTTAACAGTATCAGCCGTAGCATCACCATAGAGCGTTTCTTTTTCTTTGGCGGTGCGGCGGCGGAAGTTGTCGTACTCGGCCAGCATACGAAGGTATTTGTCCTTCTCCTCCGCGAGAGCTGCCTCGGCCGCCTCCAGCTTCTTCTGTGCCTCGGCCAACTCGGCTTCAGCCTTCTTCAGCTTTTTCTTATCGCTTCCTTTTTTGCCCTCAGCCTCGGGCATATCGGTTTCGTTTTCAACGGCAGGAGTTTCTTCCTCAGCCGCCGTGGGCACATCTTTTTCTTCAATCATTTGATTCATTCCTTCCGTTGGGTAAAGATTTTTGACCCTGATCCAAGAGGCTCGTAATATTGCCCGAAAGCCCCTCCAGTGTCGCCAACACCTTGGCATAGTCCATACGGGCGGGACCCAAAATAGCAATGGCCCCCAAAGTTCTTCCATCCTTAATAATGGGCTTGTAAACCAAGGCGGAGTTGTCCATGACTTTTACAGAGCTCTCAGAGCCAATGACCACGTTGATGCCATCGCTATCGGGAGAGGAAACCATATTGAGAATCTCCTCCTGTTTTTCAATGGCGCTGAGTATTTCCTTCATGCGGTCGGGCTGGTTGAATTCGGGATACTGTAGCAGACGATCCACGCCGCTTGCCCGTACTTCACCGCCGTCCAGTTCACTCATGACTTCGTAGATGATTTTGACCGCAGGGGCAATTAGAGCGGACGCTGTTCCCATGGCAGACTCCATGGACATCATCATCGGCAAGGTGATTTCGTTGGCAGACAGATTCTGCAAGTGCTCATTGAGTACAGCGGCCAGCAAATCCGTTATGACTTGAGAAAGAGTGATATTCAAATCTTCCCCAAGGCGAACATTTTTGGTTCTGACACGACCGGCCGATGTTACAAGCACCAGAATAAAGCTTTTTTCATCCATATATACCGCGTCAAAGCGGCGAATGGCGGCGCGGTTAGACTTGGGCTTGATGGCCATGGCTGTATAGTTGGTCAGATTGGAGGCCACCTTGGAGGCGGTCAGCAATATCTGGTCAAGCTCTGCCATTTTGGCTTGCAAAAGCTCGTTGATCTGGTAGATCTCACGGGCGGTCATGGCATAATGCTCTACAAGAGAATCCACGTAAAAGCGATAGCCGCGCTCGCTTGGCACTCGTCCTGCGGATGTGTGAGGTTGCTCCAGAAAACCCATGGCCTCCAGCTCAGCCATTTCATTTCGGATGGTAGCAGACGAGCATGGAATCTGCTTACTTTCCATGAGATACTTGGAGCCAACGGGTTCACCCTCAGCAATATGAGCATCAATGATGGCTTTCAGTATGAGCTTTTTTCGTTCACTTAATTCATATGCCGGTTCCTGACTCATGGTTTTGATCCTTTCAATGATTTTCTGCTTTGGTTTTAGCACTCTCTTGCCGGAAGTGCTAACCTCGCTAATAATGTACCACTTTACACCCGTTTTGTCAAGCCCTTTTTCCAAGTTTTCGGTTCAAATGATGTTAACATTTATTGAACAAAAATTGAATGATATCTCGTATTGACAAAAACGGACTCCCCAAGTGGGGAGTCCGTTGATTGATTAGTTCAGTATATCTCCTGCCATTGTAAAAGCATTTTCCAATTCTTTTCGCAAAGCAGGATATGTGCCCAGGACCGGATCCTCTGACAAAATAGCGCGAGCATGGTTGAAAGCATGATTCATCAAGTCGGCATCAGGCCAACCTTCGGCCACCTGTAGCCTGAATCCGCCACTTTGGCGGATCTCTCCTCCGTTCACGGGAGCAAGAAAGTCACCCGGGCCTCGCTGGGCAAGATCCTGCTCGGCGATATTGTATCCGTCATAAGTCGTACGCATAACCTCCAAGCGAGCCTTGGCAGTATCTCCTCCGCCGGCTTTGACAAGAATACAATAGGATTTTCTATGGCCACGTCCCACGCGCCCACGGAGTTGGTGGAGCTGGGAAAGGCCAAACCGCTCGGCGTTTTCCACGATCATCAGGCAAGCATTAGGCACATTGACACCCACCTCGATGACGGTTGTGGACACCAAAACTTGAATCTCACCCTTGGCAAAATCTCCCATGACCTGATCCTTCTCGGAGGCTTTCATTTTACCGTGGATGTAAGCCACACGCAGTTCGGGCATCCGTACGGATAATTCTTGGGCAAATTGCACAGCGGCCCTCATATCCGGCTGATGCTCAGCAAAGGATATCTCTGTATTTTCTTGGGGTAGCAAATATCCCCCTTCCCTGCCAAAATCTGCTTGCAGGGGGATGAGACCCTCATCCTCCTCAAGTTTTTCTTCTACGGCAGGACAGACTACATAGACCTGACCGCCCTCTGCCACGTTTTTGCGGATGAAGGCCTCAAGGCGAGGACGGTAGGATTCATCCACCACAAAAGTGTCCACCCGTTGGCGCCCGGGGGGCATTTCGTCAATACGGGACACATCCAAATCTCCGTACAGTACAAGCGCAAGGGAGCGGGGAATGGGAGTAGCACTCATACACAAAAGATGAGCATGGGCATTCTTTTCAGAAAGCACCGCCCGTTGGCTGACACCAAAACGGTGCTGTTCATCGGTAACCACCAAAGCAGGAGCAGCAAATCCAACGCCCTCGGACAGCAGTGCTTGTGTACCAATTACCACATCCAACCGCTGTGCAGGATCTTCTGCGATCAAGGCGGCGTATATCTTCTTTTTCTGCGCCGGGGTTGTATGGCCGGTCAGCAGTGCACCTCTGATGCCCATTTTTTCAAACAAGGGCAGAAGATCGGCGGCGTGCTGGGAAGCCAAAATCCCCGTAGGTGCCATCAGGGCAGCTTGTCTTCCAGATCTAACAGCAACAAACATCGCGGCGGCGGCACAAATAGTCTTACCACAACCCACGTCACCCACCAGCATACGGCTCATGGCGGTATCGGAGGCCATATCCTTTCGGATATCCGAAACAGCTTTGGTCTGCGCTCCCGTCAGCTCATAGGGCAAAGCAGAAAGGAATTCCTTCATGGTTTCCTCCGACACAGCGCATACAGGCGCGCCTGTAGTTCTTGAAGTTTTCCCCATGGTGCCGAGCGCCAAAGCAAAGCGGAAAAACTCATCAAAAGCCAGCCGACGCTTGGCTTCGTGGAGACTTTGGTAGTCATCGGGTAAGTGGATCTGTTTGAGCGCCCAAGACAAGGTCATCAGTCCTTCGGACGTGCGAATATCCTCGGGGAGGGTATCCTCCATGTTTGCGACAAAGGAGAGCGCTTGAGACACGTTGGCTGCTATGATCTTTTGGCTCAGACCTTCGGTGAGGGGGTATACTGAAAAAAGAGGGGGCAAGGGGCGGCTTTCGGTATAGGGCTCGTAAGCGGGGGAAGTCATGGTATAGCGATGGCCCATTTTTTCCACCTTGCCGTAAAATCGGAAGGCGGCCCCCAAGGGGAAGGCGGAGCGAAGGTAGTCCTGATTGAAAAAGGTGATCTCGCACACGCCGCTATCATCAAAGGCGCGGAATTTCAAAAGGTTCATGCGCCCTTTGATGCGGCTGATACGGCATTCGGTGGACACGGTCAACACCACGGCGCACTTCTCCCCCGGTTGAACATCAGATAGCAAACGAATATCCCCCCGATTCTCAAAGGCACGGGGGAAATGATATAAGAGATCCCTCACGGTACGGACGCCCAAACGCGCGTAGGCTTTTCTCCGGGCTTCGCCCACACCCGACAGGGTGGTAATCGGTGCAGAGAGATAAGGATTCATATGGCCTCCTTAAATAAATTGTTGTTTGTAGGGGTACGGCCGGGGGAAACTTTTTGCAAAAAGTTTCCCCCATCCCCCC
>SVTB01000138.1 GCA_015064015.1 Oscillospiraceae bacterium
GCCTCACGATCCCCACATGGTTTCCACGGGGGTCAGAGACCATCCCGCGAAAACCATGTGGGGATCGTGAGGCGCAACTGAGGGTGGGGTCAAAATGTCGGGAGAATCTCCAAAATAGAGATAATCCGTGTAATCAGGCTGTCCCAAATAGTCCATGACGGTGACCATGAATACCCGCCCCGTTCCCGCCTTGATTCTGCGCGTAAGGGAGAGCGTACAAACATGGCCTGTGGGGAGATCTTGGGCACTTCTCATGGGCAATCCTTGGGATTGCGCATAAGAGAGCAAGGCCAATTCTTCGGGCAACATATTGTCTTTAGGATCTTGAGGGGCCTCTCCGGGAGCGGGTACAGCTTCGGGCTCATTCCCGGCCGGGAAAACTTCCTCAGGACAAGTGGGAGCTTGGGATTCATCGGGTACAGCCTCAGGAGCTTCGCCGGGATGAGGGGCTTCAGCGGGGGGATATCCGGGATGAGGAACGGGGGTAACGTCATCCGAGGTGGTGGGAGGCTGGGGATATTCCGTAAGGGGCTCTGCATGATTTTCGTCAGGGAGCATGAGGTGGCTCTCCAGTAGCTCATCGACGGTCACACCGTGCAGAGAGGTTTGTGGGTCAAAGTCTTGGGTATCGTCCATCAGACACATTTGCAGATAGAGGGTTCCTAAAAATTGCACGAAAACATCTCGTCCGTTGTTTTCGTCGATTTGCTTCATGACGTATTCAATACTACTGAGCGCTGACATACTGTGGTAAAGATTGGCGATGTTTTCCAAGAAAACTCCCCGATAGGCAATATAGTAATGATATTTGTCCGCCTCTGTTTTTTGATTTTCATAGCCCGGGTAGGTATCATTACCTTGAATGAGATGGCGGAGTGTCCACGTGGATTTGACGGCAAGATCCACGTCTGCGGGATTAACGCCGTCAATATTTTTCAGAGAGAATTGGTTGTTGATGACGAGATCGGCGGCACCGCCTGTCAAAACGCTTTTGAAGCTATGCCCTGTGGAGGATCTGATGAACATACGGTCCATGACAGCCAAATGAGATTGTACCGCATCCATCTTTTCCATGTATTCTGCTTTTAATTCGGGACTGGCATATACCAACTCCAAATAGGCTTCATAATCCTCCAAGTCTTGTTGGTATTTGATCCAAGCATCATAGGCGGCTTTCTTTTCCAAATAGGCATCCATGGCGGCCTTTTTGAGATCATGGTCAGCCCACCAAGCATCATAGGCGGCCTTGGCAATAACGTAAGCCTCGTAAGCTTTTGTGTTTGCCTGCCACGCTTTGTGGGCAGCTACGTATGCTTCGTACAGCTCCTTTTGCTCTGTAAAAATGGCCAATTCCTCTTCGTAGGCTTCTGCGGCGACCAAAAGGTCGGCGGCGGCTAAAGGCCCCTCGTTGATGAGCCCGACCACAAATTCCTCCGGGAGGGTGAAGGATGCTGTGTAATATACGTTGATTTGATCGCCGGATTTGCCGGGTAAGGTCGCTTGGAACAGATCCAAGGATTCATCATAAAACAGAAAATACAGCTCTGAAAAAGAGGATAAATTTTCTGCGAAAAGCGGCATCCATGTCACGGTCACGCCGTCATCTGTGGTATAGGTGTAATCATTGGCAGAGACGATGATGCCGTCCTCGGTGACTCGCGCGGTCATGCGGTTGGCGGGAATTTCTGAGGTGTAGAAAACATAGCTACTGTGGATATTTAAGTAATCTACCTCGGCGGGGGGAATGTCACCTAAAAGCTCCGTCAGCAGTTCGCCGGCGGGAATGAGAACATCAATGCCGTCGGGGTCTGAGAAATCAACGGATTGGGAGATGGTATCAGCCGCTGCACCGAAAAACGGGAAGGTCAAAAATGTCATTCCAATGGTCAAAAGCAGTAGCAAAGGCACCCATCGCAGCTTGCGATGAGAAGTGTGGGGATATTTATATTTTGGGATTTTAGTCATATGTACTCCTTGACGGAAATTTGGCATTGTAAGAAATCTTTACCTTACATTATATCACATTATACGATGAAAATCAAGAAGATTCGGGGTAAAAAGCGGAATATTTGAAGCAATTTGAGATATTTATAATTTATCCAAAATTTGCCTTGACATCCCACGCCCTTCGTGGTATCATATAAATTGATAAACTTTCCACAAAAGAAAGGAATTAGAGCATGAACGAATTCATCAAAAATGCCAATTATCATCAGAACCCTGCCGTCCTCCACACAGGTTGTGAGGCTCCGAGAGCTTATTTTATTCCTTATCATACGGAAACTATTGCAATGGGAGGCAACCGCGCCGAAAGCCGCTTTATCAAAACGCTTTGCGGCACTTGGGATTTCACCTTCTATCCCTCTGTCGATGTCGTGCCCGATTTCTGCGCCGAGGGATTTGTGCCCCATCGCGTGGACAAAATACCTGTACCCCGTTCTTGGCAGACCTTCCTTGACCGCGGCTATGATACTCCAAATTACGTTAATGTGAGCTATCCTATTCCCGTAGATCCTCCCTTTGTACCCAATGACAACCCCTGCGGCTTGTACCATCGCACCTTCCGTGTCCACCCCGAAATGCTCAAAAAGCAGATTTATCTCAATTTTGAGGGTGTAGATTCCTGCTTCTATCTGTATATCAACAACCGGTTTGTGGGCTATAGCCAGGTCAGCCACATGACCAGTGAGTTTAACGTGACTAAATACCTGCAGGCAGGAGAAAACGATATCAAGCTCTTGGTGCTGAAATGGTGTGACGGCACCTATTTGGAGGATCAGGACAAATACCGCTGGTCGGGGATCTTCCGCGAGGTATACCTCCTGCTCCGCGATCCCGTTCATATTCAGGATATCCATGCTCGTCCCGTATTGAATGCCAAATTAGACAAGGGCACCTGCTTTGTGGATCTTAAAACTACGGGTAAGGCAGAGCTGTCTTATAAATTCTTGGATCCCTACGATATTCAAATTTTCTCCGGTCATGTGACTGTTGACGGCGAGGGCTCTTTGGAGATCCTTGTGTCTGATCCCCTCCTTTGGAGCGATGAAACCCCCGAGTTGTATACCTTGCTCATTGAGTGCGGAGAGGAGATCATTCCCCTACGCTTGGGCTTCCGCGACTACCGCGTAGAAAACGGCGTGCTGTACGTCAACGGACAGAAGGTGAAACTAAAGGGCGTCAACCGTCACGATAGTCATCCATATCTGGGCTCCGCTACCCCTCTTGACCACATGACTGAGGACCTTATGATCATGAAGCGCCATAATGTCAATGCCATCCGTACCAGCCACTATCCCAACGATCCCAGATTCACCGCCCTGTGCGATGAATACGGCTTCTATGTTATTGACGAGGCCGATCTGGAGACCCACGGTATGGCTATCGTTGGAAATTGGGACGAATTTACCCAAAGCGATGATTGGACGGATGCTTACATAGACCGTATGTCCAGAATGTTCGAGCGAGATAAGAACCGTGCCTGCGTCCTCTTGTGGTCTGTAGGCAACGAGTCGGGTGTCGGCAAGAATCACCGCGCTATGGCTGATTATGTTCACGCCCGTGATCCCCGAGCCCTCCTGCATAGCGAGGATATTTCCCGACGTATGAGCGATAAGCTCTACGGTGAGTTCAAGGGCAAGACCGACGAGGAGATCGGAGATGCCCTCGAATGCGACTACATTGACATCGAGAGCCGTATGTATCCTGCCCCTGATGTGATCAGAAGGGAATACTTTGACAGAAAGATCTTTTCCAAGCCCTTGTTCCTCTGTGAATACTCTCATGCTATGGGTAACGGTCCCGGATGTCTTAAGGATTATTGGGATCTCATCTACGCTGAGGACGGTTTTATGGGCGGTTGTGTTTGGGAGTTTATTGACCACTCCTTTGTAATCGGTGACGATATGTATGCTAATCCTCACTTTACCTACGGCGGAGATTTCGGTGACTTTCCCCATGATGGTAACTTTTGCGTAGACGGTCTCGTATATCCCGATCGCAGGCCTCACACGGGTCTGATGGAATATAAGCAGGTCATCAAGCCCTTCCGTGTGGAGAGCTTTGCACGAGAAACAGGCGAGGTGATCATTCGCAATCTGCGCTACTTTACCGATCTGGGTGATTTGAACTTCACTTGGGTCTTGGAACAGGACGGCATTTCTGTTGTCAGCGGTCAGGCTCAGTTGTTTGTGGAGCCTCAGGAGACGGCCGTGCTTCATGTTCCTATTGAGATCATTCCTGCCGAGGGTGATGTGTATCTGACCATTACTGCCACCCAGAATGCTCCCACGCCTTGGGCGGCTGCGGGCTACGAGGTAGGCTTTGAGCAGATTAAGATGCAGGCATCCGAGGCTGTGATCCCTATGACCGAGACCTTCTCTCCCTACGCCGAGATTTCTTATACTGATACTCCTACGATGGTGACTGTCACCACCGCTACTACCACCTACGTGATAGATAAGCATACGGGCCTTTTGACCTCTATCTGTGACGAAGGACGGGAAATGCTGACTACCCCCGTGCGTCCCACCATTTGGCGTGCCCCCACCGACAACGACAGAAACATCCGCCACGCATGGCAAAACGCGGGTTACCACCGCATGAGCACCAAGTGCTATGACGTGACTGTAACTGCCTCCGATGACAAGTCCGTGGTGGTCACCGCTCACCTGTCCATGGGCGCGGCGCTCCTTCGTCCTCTCATGAAGCTGGCCGTCACCTATACCGTGTATGCCGAGGGTGGTATTAAGCTGGAGTACGATGTGGATGTTCTGGATAAAAACGCCCCCTTCCTGCCTCGCTTCGGTGTAGAATTCCTCATGCCCGAAGGTAATGAAAATCTGAGCTATTACGGCCGTGGTCCCGTGGAATCCTACCGCGATAAGCGCCACGCCTCCAAACAGGGCGTTTATAAGATCAAGGTCAGTGACCACTTTGAGCATTACGTCAAACCCCAGGAGAACATGGCTCATGCCGACACTCGCTTTATGAGTGTTGCGGGTCTGGAAGGCCACGGTCTTATGGCCGTCACGGCAGGAGAGGACTTCTCCTTCAACTGTGCCCATTTTACCCCCATGCAGCTCACGAACACGGCACACGATTATGAGCTTGTGCCCATAAAGGAAACCTGCGTGAATTTGGACATGATCCAATCGGGCATCGGTTCCAACTCCTGCGGCCCCGAGCTTCATGCTCGATGGAGACTCTCTGAAAAGCAGTTCAGCTTTTCGATTCGGCTGATGCCCACGCGTATCAATGATACCGACGGCTTTGCCGAAATGAGAAAGAGGTAAGCGGATGGCTACCCTGACTCTTGCCGCACCTGCCAAGATCAATCTGTTTTTGGATATCACGGGACGCCGTGCCGACGGCTATCATACCATCAGCGGCATCATGCAAGCTATCAGCCTTTGCGATACCGTCACATTAACCCTGGAACCCTTAACTGAGGGCGAAGAACCCCGCCATACCTTGACCTGTACCAATCCCGATCTCCCCACCGACGGAAAGAATTTAGCGCTCCGTGCCGCCAAAGCTTTTTTTGAGGCGACAGGATCAGGAGATACCCACCTGCATATCCACATTGAAAAGCATATCCCCGCCGCTGCGGGGTTGGCGGGCGGCAGCACCAACGCCGCCGCCGTGCTGAAGGGGTTGAATCAGCTTTTGGGATATCCTCTGACGCAGGACGAGCTGTGCCGCGTGGGGCTTACCCTTGGGGCGGACGTGCCTTTTTGTATTATGGGCGATGCCCGGATCACCAAGGGTGTGGGGGAGATATTAACGCCTTGCGCTTCTTTACCACCCTGTCATTTAGTGGTTGCCTGCGCAGGGGAGGGTGTATCCACCCCTGCGGCTTATCAAAAGCTGGACGAGATGTACGGCTACTTTGATGACACGTTTTATATCCCCAAGTCCGATGCCCTTGCCTCCCAGCTGGAGGCCCTGAAAAACGGTGACCTTGACGGGGTAGGGAAGAACGCCTACAATATTTTTGAGTCTGCCGTTTTGCCTACCCACGGCAAGGCAAGCTATATCAAGGATACGCTCGCCGCGGCGGGGGCTGTCTTTGCCATGATGAGCGGTAGCGGTCCTTCGGTGTTCGGGGTCTTTGATAACGAAAATGCTGCCCACGCCGCCACGAAAGGATTAGCCCGTGAGGGAATCCCTGCGTGGGTGTGTGTGCCGATAGGAATATAAATTGTTGTTTAACTTACTAACTTTTCTCTCCTCGTCGAGAGAAAAGTTACAAAAGAGGCGCCGCTGAGGGATAGAACCTACGGTTCTCCCTCAGAACCCAACTCCCATCGTGACGCACGCCGC
>SVTB01000139.1 GCA_015064015.1 Oscillospiraceae bacterium
TCCTCCATCATCGGTTGTTTTGCTGTTGATGGAGGACTTGACCTCGGCCATGGTCATGACGTAGATGGACTCTGCCTCGGTTTCCTCGGGGGGCTGGCCCGTCCCGCAGGCAACGCAGAAAAGGCTCAGGATGGTTGCCAAGGTCAGGGCGGTGATGCGTGTAAAGCGGGAGAAGTTCATGGGTTTATCAAACCTTTCTTTTCAAAACTCTGGCAAAAAAGCTCCCGCTGAGTCAAGCCTATGAAGGATGACACGGGAGCTTTCCGTGATAAATCAGTGATTGTGGCTGTCCTTAACGAAAACGATTTTTTCGATGATGACATCCTTTACGGGATCGGACTTCTCTCCTCTACCGTTATCCTTTACCTCGACGGCGGCAATGGAGTCGACGGTGGACATACCTGCCATGACATAGCCGAAGGAAGCGTAATTGTTATCCAGATGAGAAGAGGTAGCGTCGCAGATGAAGAACTGGCAGGAGGCGCTGTTGGGCTCCTGACCTCTGGCCATGGAAATGACGCCGCGGACATGCTGAAGGTCATTCTTAAATCCGTTGGAGGTGAATTCGCCCTTGATCTCCTTGCCGGAGTCACCGGTGCCATCGCCGTCGGGATCGCCGCCCTGGATCATGAAGTTCTTGTAGATGCGGTGGAAGGTAAGGCCGTTATAGAAGCCCTTGGATACCAGGTCCTTGAAGTTTTCAACAGTCTCGGGAGCGATATCGGGACGGAGACGGATGACGATATCGCCGTGATCCTTCACCGTGATCTTGACGTAGTCGGTTTCTTTGGAGGATTCTGTGAAGTCTGTGGTTTTGTGGCTGTTGATCTCGGACTGGATCTTAGCCATGTCGATGACGGGGGTGGAAGGAGCAAGATTCATCACGATGAGGATGAAGGCAATCAAAAAAACGATGACTGCCAGAAAAATGATAAATGCAAGGGCAACCCCGCTGGGCCCCTTTTTCTTTCTGTAGGCTTGGGTAGACATAAATGTTTCCTTTCTGAATTTTCTATGGTATTATTGTACCATGAATTTGAACGCTTGTCAAGGAAAATCCATCGGAAGGGAAATATTTTTCCGCACTTGCGGCATAGGATGCTGTGATATCATGCCAAAGGAGGCGGATCATGCCAAAAGAGTCTTTATTGTATCGTGTCGCCGCAGGGGTGATCATCTGTATCGGGGGAGGTGTGGGCATATTTCTGATGTATCGGTACCTATGTCCTGTTCTGCTGCCCTTTGCTTTGGCGTGGCTGTTGTCCTTGCTCATCCGTCCCGTCGTAGACGGGCTTGCCGGATCAAAAAAGCTGCTTCGGGGCTTGGTGACGGCGGTGCTGACGCTTCTTTTGACAGGCGGATTGATCTTTGGCATTGTTAAGGGAAGTCAGCAGGCGTTGACCGAGCTGGGACGGCTGATGGAGGGGATTTCTGATAAAAATTCTCAAGAGGGCGTTTTTGTGACGCTTTCAGGGTGGATAACCTCGATATCAGAGCATTTACCTTTTCCGGATCGGTTTCAATCTCATCCCGCATTTGAAAGCTTTTGCGCTTTTTTAGATACGGTTGTGCGAGACGGTGCTAAGTCGGTGTTGGTCGTGTTGGGAGAGCGGATACCCACGCTTGTGGTGTCTGTCGTGGGGCGGCTTCCTTCGGTGCTGATCTTTATGACCTCTTTATGGCTATCCTGCTACTATATGAGCGCGGGTCTCCTCAGTCCGGGAAAAGCCTTCATCCAAGTGCTGCCTGCGGCGTGGCAAGGGAAGGCGTTGGGCTGGAGTGAAAAACTGAAAAAAGCCTTCCGCTGCTATTTTCGCGCGTATTTACTGCTGGGTTTGATCACTTTTACGGAAATGCTGTTGGGTTTGAGCTTCTTGAGGCTCCCATATGCGTTTTTGATGGCGGGGGTTATTGCCTTGGTTGATTTTTTGCCTCTTTTGGGGGCGGGGGCCGTGCTATTGCCTTGGGCGCTGTTTTGCTTTGTGACGGATCAAGGATCATTGGCCACGGGGCTTTTGGTCATTTGGGGTGTTCACACCTTGCTCCGACAGATATGGGAGCCTCGTTTGATCGGGCGCGGACTGGGGCTATCTCCACTGACCTCCTTAGTGGCCGTTTATGCAGGGTGGAGGCTCGCGGGGATGTGGGGGATGCTGTTTTCTCCCCTGGTAGCCATGGTGATCAAAGAAAGCTTGGGAGCGCGGGAGGCGACCGAAAAGGAAAAATCTTAAAATCAAGACGAATTTCTTATAAAAGTCAAAATATCTCTTGAAAAAAGCTTGCTTTTGTGGTATTCTAAATGCAGGAATCACACCAAAAGGAGGTGCCTATGTCTGCCACTCACGTAAGATCCTTCATGGACGAAAACTTTCTGCTTACCACCGAAACGGCTCAAGTTCTTTATCATGGCACAGCCGCCGAGCTACCCATTATAGACTATCATTGCCATGTCAGTCCAAGAGAGATTTATGAGGATGTCTGCTTTGAAAACATTACCCGCTTGTGGCTGTCCGGGGATCACTACAAGTGGCGCTTGATGCGCTGGCAGGGTGTTCCTGAGTGTTACATCACGGGGGATGCCTCGGATTATGACAAATTTATCAAGTTTGCGGAGTGCCTGCCTCGTGCCATAGGAAACCCCATGTACCATTGGTGCCATTTGGAGCTCAAGCGCTATTTCGGTTATGAGGGCCTCCTCAATGCCGAGACAGCCCCTGCGGTTTGGCGTTTGACGCAGGAGCTTTTGACGGATCCCGCCATGTCGGTGCGGAACCTCATTCAAAAAAGCCGTGTTGCATTCATTGGTACCACCGATGACCCTGTAGACAGCCTTATTTATCACGAAAAATTGGCGGAGGATCAGGATTTCCCCGTGATCGTGGCGCCTACTTTCCGCCCGGATAAGGCCATTCATATCCACAAAGCAGGCTGGCGCGACTATATTGCCAAGCTGGCGGAGGTGTCGGGTACGGATATTCAAGATATGGCCACCCTTACCGAGGCGCTGGGAAAGCGTATGACGCATTTTGCGGAACACGGTTGCCGCGCGGCGGATCTGGGTATGGACTACATGGTATGCCGCCCCGTGTCCAAAGACGTGGCAGACACCGCCTTTGCCAAGGCTATGAGCGGACGAGCACTGTCTGAGGAAGAGGCCGAAGGCTATATGACTTACTTGCTGCTGTACTGCGGCACAGAATTCGCGCGCCTGGGATGGGTTATGCAGATCCATTGTAATTGTCTGCGAAATCCCAACACCAAAATGCTGGAAAGGCTGGGACCCGACAGCGGATTTGATTGTATTGGTCCCGATCGCGGTGATGATGCTATGGCTCGATTCTTGGATTGGTTGGACAGCCGTGACGTACTTCCCAAGACCATTTTGTACAGCCTGCGTGAAGCCGATAACGGATATTTAGCGGTGCTGGCGGGGGCATACCAGGGGGAAGGGATTCCCGGCAAAGTGCAACAGGGAAGCGCTTGGTGGTTTAATGACCATCTTCCCGGCATGAAAAAGCAACTGACAGATCTGGCCTGCGTGGGGATTTTGGGTAATTTCGTGGGGATGCTTACGGACTCCCGTAGCTTCCTCAGCTATACCCGTCACGAGTATTTTCGCCGTGCTTTGTGTGACCTGATAGGTCAATGGGTAGAAAACGGAGAATATCCGCAGGACGCGGAGATGCTTCGAGGCTTAGTGACAGATAT
Source organism: Oscillospiraceae bacterium (assembly GCA_015064015.1). Taxonomy (GTDB): domain Bacteria; phylum Bacillota; class Clostridia; order Oscillospirales; family CAG-272; genus CAMEON01. The sequence continues at coordinate 3,709 of SVTB01000139.1, forward strand.
TTGCTACCATAACGCGTTGCGCTATTTCGATCTTGAGGTGCGAAAATGAAGAAAATGAATATACGGGGGTTGATCGCCCTTCTTTTGGCATCGGTTATGCTTTTCTCAGTTGCTTGTACGGCAGGGGAAAAACCAACAGAGACGAATTCCCACGCAGACCCCGATATTCGACCTTCTACCGGAGGCGCGCTCACGGAGAACACAGATGTTCCTACCGAAGCACCAGCAGATGCTTCTGTGAATACGGAAACAGCGGCTCCCGACGAGCCGGATGAGCCCGTTCCCGAGATAGTGATCCCCGAAGGGAATCCTCCGTCTCTTGAAGCACTTCTCAAAGGAGAGGCTGTTTTGCTTAGTCAGGATTGGAATTTTGCAAACGCCTCCCTCGGCTCCCTCAAAACCAACGGTGTCTTTGTCTCTACGGGCGGGTCGTTGTTCAAGTCGAGCGCCAAAGGGCTAATCGCCGATAACACGGCTTGGGATGCTTTGGGATTTGCGTCGCCTGTATCCACCGACACCTACACGGCCGAGGTGGAGCTGTATGTCTACCCAAATGACCGTGGTGGTAGCTTTAATGCGGCTATGGTAGGGCTTTTCTGCAAAACGGCGGAGAATCTTTTCATCGATGGCGGTCTGTGGTTTTCCTTCCGTGACAACCAAGTTTCAGCCTATGTGAAGCAGGGGTTTGAAAAAGTCATCCAAAATGATCTTCCTTTTTCCGCTGCCGACGGCATTCACTTTAAAGCCGAAGGTAATCGAAAGAAAGTTACGATTTATGCCAATGATTTTTTGATCGCCACCGTTGCCATCACTGCCGAAGGCATCTTGTTGCAAAACGCTCAAGGTAAGGAAGTAGCCGCTACCGACTTGACGCATCTTTCTGTGGACGGAACGGGATACTTCCGCTATATGACCCACTATGCCAACTCCATGGTATCTTCTATGAAACTGACGGGAGAGACTCAGCGAGCTTATACCCCGGCAGACACAGTATTTTCCTTCCAAACCAACACCCCTTACGCCTTTGTAGACAAAGCACAGTATCTTTCCAACGCACCCACAGCCATACACGGCGGCCTCTTGTACGCCGATGGTGAAACTCTTGCAGAGATGTTCGGATTTACCTCCGTTGTTGACAATGACACCCTTATCCTGACCCGTGACGATGTCACCTTGACCTTTACGGCGGGTGCTCCCGAAATAAAGATCAATGGAGAAGCATATGGTTTCCCCACGGCTGTGAAAACAAAGAATGGCTTTATACTGGCCGCCGAAAAATTGGCTCAAATGATGGGCTACGATCAGAAAACGAGTGATGATCTGACCATCCTCGCCACCTCAAAAAACATCACAAAGGAGGCTTTACGCATGGCACAGGAAAGATTTGACCTTTACAAGGATATTATCTACAACTATGACGATGTGGAATGCGACCAGACGGGCGTTGACCGCGTTACTCCCGTTCCTTATGCGGAAAGGCTTGTGGGTATCGCCTACACCACTTGGCACCGTCCTGCCACGAAATGGGGCGACACCCACACTTGGGATCTTCCCCTCTACGGTGCGTATTCTTCCGATGACGAGAAGGTCATCCGCCGCCACGGCGAGCAGCTCCGCGACGCGGGGGTAGATTTCGTATTTGTAGATTGGTCTAACAACACCGAATACGATCCCGTTACCATGCGAGAGCATCGAGCTGACTTCCGAATGATCGAGGAAGCTACCGATAAGCTCTTTGATGTCTGGGCTACCATTGAGGGCGCGCCCAAGATCTGTATCTTCGTGGGACCCGGCCACAACGGCCCCAAGACCATTGAAAGCGGCGATCACCAGAGAAAGGTGGATCAGGTGTGGCGTGACTATGTCACAAATCCCGACCGTGCGGATATGTACTTCCACTACGACGGCAAGCCTTTGCTCATCTGCTATGGTGCGACACCCACCATGTACGGCGCTCGTCCTTCTTCTATGTGGGATGACAACAGATTTACGGTGCGCTGGATGACGGGTTATGTGGGCCAGCAGGGGGGACTTTTCCGCTCGGCTACCCTGCAATCTTTGGGATATTGGAGCTGGGAAGAGCGAGGTGCTCAGACCTATACTGTACATAATGGTATGGTGGAGGCTGTAACGGTAACTGCCGCCACTCGTAAGCAGGCCAGCGAAGGCGAGGAGGGTTATATCCCCGAGGCAGGCAGGCAGAACGGCTTTACCTTTAAAAAGCAGGTACAGCGTGCGTGCGACCTGGGTGCGAGAATTATGCTCATTGTATCTTGGAACGAGTGGACCACGAGCGAGCAGCCCTCGATTGAGGTGTCCAAGGACATGGAGCCTTCGGTGACCTATGGAACCTTTTACCTCGATCTCATGAGAGAGCAGATCAAAAAATTCAAGGGAAAGATTGAAAAGAATTAACGCGTTAAATTGTTGTTTAACTTACTAACTTTTCTCTCCTCGTCGAGAGAAAAGTTACAAAAGAGGCGCCGCTGAGGGATAGAACCTACGGTTCTCCCTCAGAACCCAACTCCCATCGTGACGCACGCCGCC
>SVTB01000140.1 GCA_015064015.1 Oscillospiraceae bacterium
TCCTCCTCGGCGAAGCCTGCCTTCTTGGCCATGCCCTTGAGGATGCGGCGGTCGTTGACCATGACGGTGTTGCCCTTGACGCCCACACTATCCAAAAACAGGGATGTGACGTAAATCAGCTCGGACTCAGCGGTGTTATCCGGGTTGCCCAGAATGTCAATATCACACTGGGTAAACTGACGGTATCTGCCCTTTTGAGGACGGTCTGCGCGCCAGACAGAACCCACCTGCAACGCCTTGAAGGGCATGGGTAATTGACCCGCGTTATTGGCAAAGTAGCGTGACAGGGGGACGGTCAGGTCATAGCGCATACCCGAGTCGCAAAGGTCGTCGGGGTTATCGAGGTTCAGGGATTCGTTCAGCTTCTCTCCGCGCTTCAATACCTTGAAGATGAGTTTTTCGTTCTCGCCGCCCTGATTGCTGGTGAGGTTTTCGATACGCTCCATACAGGGGGTCTCGATCTGGGTGAAGCCGAAAGAGGTGTAGATATACTTGAGCTTGGACAGAAGGTACTCTCGGATCTCCATCTCAGCGGGGAGGATGTCGCGCATACCCTTGACAGTTTCTTTAATAAACATAGGTGTTACTTCCTTTTCTTTGGGATAGCATTTAATCTAAAATATTATATCACAAACGCAATTAAATTGCAAGGGTTTTAGGGGATTTCCTTTGAAATTTGCGAATTTCATTGACAAAAACGCCCGAAGAAGGTATAATATATACAGTTACTTCTTAAGGAGGCAAACATGGCAAAGCTACATTTTCTCAAGTCGGTGACCGACACCATCAATACATCTTTTATTTTGGAGAGCGGGGCTGACCTGCTCATGGTGGACGGTGGATTCCCTTCCGAGGCACCTTATCTCTATGAATATCTGAAATCCCTGGGCGGACACGTCAAGGCGTGGTTTATCACTCATTTTCACACCGATCACATGGGCGCGTTCTTCACCGTTCTCAACGAGCATCCCGACATCACGGTGGACAAGGTCTACTACAACTTTCCCTCGGATGATTTTCTGATCACGAGAGAACCTAAGCAGGACGACTGGATGACTGAGGATCTCATTCGTCTGGTGCGAAACGCCACCGCCGACCGCAACATTCCCGTGGTGACAGTACAAAAGGGCGACGTTTACGAGTTCGACACCGGGAATGTGATGGTTCGTATCCTCCGCTCACCTGATGAAAGCCTCACTCACAATCCCATCAACAATTCCTCTATCGTATTCCGCTTTGAGGCCGACGGAAAGCGCATCCTGTTCTTGGGTGATCTCGGCGTCGAGGGCGGTAATCAGCTCATGAAAATGTACCCGTCCGAGGAGTTGAAGTCGGACTACGTACAGATGGCTCACCACGGTCAAGGCTGTGTCACCAAGGAATGCTACGAGAAGATCCGCCCCGACTACTGTCTGTGGCCTACGCCCTCCTGGCTTTGGGACAACATGGGTCCCGGAGGCTACGACACAGGCATTTTCGGCACGGTGGTCACCCGTGGATGGATGAGTTCTCTGCGCTGTGTCAAGAGGCATTATATAATGATTCACGGCACGCAAATTATTGATTTAGCGACAAACTGACCCCATATTCAAAGGGCTATCCCTAAAGGATAGCCCTTTTATGTATCATATGCAGTCGAAGTCAGGCAGACGTTTGATTTTCTTCTCCCTTACGATACTTCTCTGCTTGCATATTGAACATTTCGGCATATTTCCCATTTTGCGCCATCAGCGCTACATGGGAGCCGGTTTCACACAACTCACCATCAGCAAAAAGATATATTTTATCCGCGAATCGGGTTGTGGATAGGCGGTGAGAAATAAAGATCACGGTACGCTCTTCATCATCTGCGGCATGAAGAATGGAGTGATTAAGCTGATATTCTGCCATGGGATCAAGGGCCGAGGAAGGCTCATCCATAATAATAAGCTCATACGGGCGTACGAACACACGGGCAATCGCCACCTTTTGAGCCTCTCCTCCCGATAGATTCACACCTTCTTTGTCCAAATCTTTAGACAGTGCGGTATCAAGCCCTTTGGGAAGTGTATCCAATCGCTCACCGAAAGTGGCGTTTTTCAAAGCCTCCAACACGTTGGCATCTGCCGCTTCACTATGCGTGTAGCATCCGCCCACCACATTCTCAGCCAGCGTAGCGCAAAATAAGCGATAATCCTGAAAAACAGCTCCGATTTTTTCACGGTACTCTGACAGACAAAATTCTCGAATATCACGGCCATTATAGAGAATACGCCCTTCGGTCGGATCGTAAAGACGCATCATGAGTTTAATGAGGGTGGTCTTTCCTGCACCGTTATATCCCACAATGGCTGTCTTTTCTCCTCTGTGGATGGTCATATTGATATTTTTCAAAACCTGAACAGGTTCATCTTTTTGGGGAGTGTCCTTTTCCTTCTCGGTCTTTTCTCCCTTTTGCTTTCGCTCAAATGCTTTCACGGCCTCCGAAAGAGACATTTCTTCCTCCGTAGACATGGGAACGTAAGAGAAGCTGACATTTTCCAAGGTAAGAGATTCAAAGGGTGGTACCTCTGCTTCTCCCGAAACAAGGGTATTTTTGTGCTCCAAAAATGCAAAATACTTCTCGATATACAGCGCGTGCTTAGGAAGCTCCATAAGGTTATCGCCCAGCACGGACATGGAATATTGCAGCATCCAAACAGCGGATACGGCTGCTGCAAAGCCGCCTAACTGCACGCCGCCTGTCATCAGCTCATAGACCATGATCAGTACGGTTCCATAGTAGGTGCCTCGGCGGAAGAGTTGCCAAAGAACGCCGTAAAGGAACGCAAATTTCTTACCGTAACGCATTTCAGTTTCCGTCAGGATTTCCACATTTTCTTCGAAATGCTCCGCCATCATATCGGCCACATCTCCCGAACGCATTTCTTTGGCATAATCCGAGAGATAAAATGTGCGGGTATAATAGTCGCCTTTACGCCAGAGCGGATTACATTCCTCCGATTGTTTAACCCAGAGGCGGTTTCCAAATACATCTACCACCATAGTGGCTAAAACGCCGCAGAACATGAGGATACCAACGAAAACGTTAATATTCAGAAGAATCACGGTGATAGCCGAGGTGGCGGCCAAGCGATGCAGTACAGCAGACACTTGTCCGACTACGGCGATGGCACGGTTATCTGATTCATTCATGGCCCAAACAAACTGATTGTAGAAGTCGGGATCGTCATAACAGGCAATGTCCATGCTCTGTGCTTTGATATACAATTCTTCGTGAATTTTATGGCGGAGTTTATTATCCAAAATCGGATTAATTACTTGGTGGTACAGGTGATGCGGAATGAATACCAAAGTATAAAAGATAGCCAAAGCCAAAATGTAACGAGCCACATCCCAAAATGCACCGCCGGCATCCAAGGCATTAAACATGGCATTGCGGAAGTACACGGCAATACTGTCAATAAACGCCCAAACGACCGCGTTGATGGCCAAGCAAATGATAAACCAAGGAACCAATATCCAAACCTTAGCAATGATACGTGCATCGTAGGACAGAACCGTTAGGAAACCTCGTTTTTTCCTTTGAGGAGATTGCATTGTCATGCCTTCACCTCCTCTTGTGTTTGGCCTTCTACATAGTTTTCGGCTTGCTTGTGGAACATCTCAGCGTATTTTCCGCCTTGCTTCATAAGTTCAGCGTGGGTACCGCTTTCAAGAATACGTCCCTCGTGGAAAAGATAGACTCTATCTGCCAGTACTGCCGATGAGAGGCGGTGGGAGATAAAAATAAGTCCTCTGTTCTGTGTGGATTGCATGATATTTTCAAATACGCGATATTCCGCCACAGGATCTAAGGCGGAAGACGGTTCATCAAGAATGATATAAGGAGAATTGCCGGCAAAAACGCGAGCAAGAACTACTTTTTGCGCTTCACCGCCCGAGAGCACCACACCCTTATCATCAAATTCTCGTGTCAATACGGTGTCAATCCCGTGAGGCATTTTTTCAACTCTCGGCCAAGCCCCAGATGAACGGAGAGCCTCAGTAACCCGCGCACGATCCTCCTCGGTTTTCATAGGACGGAGAAGCACGTTTTCACCCACCGAAAGCGCAAAGGTACGGTAATCCTGAAATACGGTTTCAAAACAGGCACGCCAAGATTTCAGTTCATAATCATCAGCAGGACGCTGATCCATGGAAATGCTTCCCTCGGTAGGCTGGTACAAATGCAGCAGAAGCTTGACGAAGGTTGATTTTCCCGATCCGTTCTGTCCAACCAAAGCAATTTTTTCTCCAGGATGAATGGTCATGGATACATCAGACAGCGCGTCGGATTCAGCGCCCACATAGCGATAGCTAACGTGCTCTACTTTGACCACACCACCTTTTGCCTGTATAGCATCGGGCTTGCTTATGATTTTGGGCTCATACTCCAAAAACGTGCGAAGGTTTTCGATATAGAGACCATGGTCGTGTACCTTGGTGACGGTATTAACAATGTTTCTGAGATAGCCCGACACAGAACCGACAGAGTTCAGAACCACAACGCAATCACCCATAGACAATGTGCCCTTTACAGTTGCCGCGTAAACAGCATATAGGCTGGCACCCAGCACGGTCAAAACCTCGTGAGATATCTGGATTACATATTCAAGAATGGCCACGCGAAAGCCGTATTTCTTTTTTAACTTTGCAAAGTCTTTATGATTTTGCGAAAAATCCTCCAATAGTTTGTCTTTCATATCTGTCAAACGCATTTCCTTGGAAAAATCCGTAAGATAGAAACAACGCTTGATATAATCACCCTGCCACACGATTTTGCTTCGTTCATTATTTTCGTCAAATCCCAACTTATTGCGCTTCTTCCCCAAAAAGCCTATGAAGAACGGAATAAGCGCAAACAAAATGAGGATCGGATCAATAGTACAAAGCAATATAGCATTGGCGACCAATGCGAACAACTGGTTGGTAAGTCCCTCTAAATTGTAAAGAACACCAAAAGCGCGGTTGGAAGATTCTGCCATCGCTTTGACATATTTTTCATAGAAGGCAGGATCTTCATAGCAAGAAAGCTCCACAGCGCGCATTTTGGCAAACATCTGTTGCTTGATCCTCATGTTGATCCGTTGCGTCATGGGAATAGAGAGAACGTTGAAAAAATAGTTTTGAAAAATATTGAGTCCCCAATGAACGAGAAACAATATGCCTACAAAAATAAACAGCCAGTATGCCTCAGCCCCCTGCTCCTCCAAGCCATCCACAATAACTTTGAGCATGAAAGCTCCGCTGAAAAATTCTGCCACTGAAAATGCTAAGGTCAGCACAAAATCCACAGGAATATACCAAGGCGCAGACGTATGTAAAATGCGAAGCATATAAAGATTATTGTCAATAACTCTTCGAATCTTCAATTTTTCTTCTTTGGATTTTTCCTCTTTTTTATTTTTCTTTTCTTTTGATTTCATTTGTGCTCACCTCTCTTTCTCTTGTGAATGGAGCTCCTGACCATATGATATACGGCTATTCAGGTGGGGTTAGGGTATTTCCCTTCATGCGCCGACGAATCACGGTAGAACTCGTTTCTCCTCCATGATGGATCAAAAGCACCGTATCTTCTCCCGGCGTACAGGGATAGATCTCTCGACGTTGAAGTTTTTTACCCTTGAATACTGCCACGCGAAGCGTATCATCATTTTCCCACGGCAATTCCTCAATGGTCATCTCGGCCTCTTCCATGACGGAACGAATAAAAAGCTCGTCGATACTGACCCCGAATATTTCAGCCATTTGCGGCAGAAGAGACACGTCGGGACAGGATATTTGTCGTTCCCATTTGGATACGGCTTGCGCAGAAACACCCAGGCGATATGCAAGCATCTCCTGGGTCATTCCTATGCGTCGTCTCAGACGGGAAATGTTATCTCCCATATTGGAAAAATCATAATTCATCGTCGTATCCTCCCTATTTTACTGAATATGCTTTATTATACATTATTTCAGAATGAGAATCAACATACTGTCAGTTGATTTTTCCATCTTTTGTGTTTATTCAGAAGGGTAAAAGGTTATTTAATCCTCATAGCGGCAATTTTGTCCGCCTCCGGTGTGACGTAAGCCGTCCAATTCGTATGATAGGTCACAAATCCCGGCTTAGCTCCCGGCACCTTGCGGACGTAGCGCACCAAGAGATAATCCACGGGGATCTGGGCACCGCCGGCGGCCTTGG
>SVTB01000002.1 GCA_015064015.1 Oscillospiraceae bacterium
ATATGAATTTGTTTTAAGAGTTTTTGAAGGGGGGATGGGGGAAACTTTTTGCAAAAAGTTTCCCCCGGCCGTACCCCCCATAAGCAACAATTTACCTTTTCTTAAAGGAGATTTTATGACTAAAACGGTAAAGAAAAAAAGCGCTTCCCTCTTTGAGGGAGAACCAACCGCGGCGGAAAAACTGCATTTTCAATGTATTGCCCGTGAAATTTCCATGATGCCACGGCACAACAGCCCCTGCCCGTCCGAAGAAACAACTGCCCCCCTCATCGGCACTTTGCAGGAAAAACGACTTCACGCCGTCATCAAGCACTACCTCTGTGAAGACGAAAGCACCCACGAAATTCCCCTGCAAAATCTTGCTACAAGCCATACTGCACCCAGCACCAAGATGGTAGCCGATGTATTGACGGAAGATCATATTTATGAGGTACAAACCGGAAGTTTTTATCCCTTGAAGAAAAAAATCCAATGGTACTTAGATCATACCAATTACGAAATTACCGTGGTACACCCCATGGCGGGAATCAAGTACCTTTCCTGGGTAAACCCCGCCGACGGAAATATTGCCAGCCGTAATCCTGTCAAAAAGCGCGGCAAAGTCAAGGATATAGCCAGAGAGCTTTACTGGCTCTCAGACTTTATTGGAAATCCTCGTTTTTCCTTACGCCTTCTCCTACTGGAAATTGAAGAATACCGCATCCTGGACGGCTACGGTTCCGATAAGAAAAAGCGCGCCAGCAAATATGAGCGATTTCCCATATCGCTTTTGGGAGATGTTCGCCTGTACGAGCCGGAGGATTATGCTTTCTATTTCCTTCCGGATTCTTTAGGCTACGTGCCTTTTACCGCCGCGGAATACGGAAAAGCCTCCGGCATCCGCGGAAAGGCAGCTTACGGTACTCTGCATCTTTTGGTCAAGCTGGGCTTCCTCGAAGAAGGAGAAAAGCGAGGTCGTAGCATAACTTTTGTCAAAAAATCTTGATTGGCAAAGCAATCTATTGCGTATCCTTACAAAGTATGCCCATATCCCTCTCATATTTGTTGCAATATCACGATTTTTCAAATGGAAAATTGAAAATACCTTGAAACATATTGACATTTCAGGAAAATCAGGTTATAATAAGATGAGAATTTGTGTTTAGCATAAGGTTATTTTCGCCTTTGGCTATAAAAACCCAAAGACGGATCCTCTCGATATCACGGATCTGCTTTGATTTTTTTCGGGGCTCCGCCTACACCTCGCACAAGAAATTTCCAAAAAAGTTTCTTGTGTATCCTTATAAATAATCCCTGATTTTTCCTCACAAATTCCAGTTTAATATTTTATGCCGAAAGTTTTGAAGGGTTCAAGGGGAAGTTTTTCAAAAAGTTCCTCTTGCCACGCTCCAATATGTACGAAAGGTAGGTTAACACTATGGTTATCGACGGCGAGCAATTCCAAAAAATGTGTGCGTCCGCAGCCAATTCTATTGACAGCCAAAAAACCGAGATCAACAATCTGAATGTATTCCCCGTACCCGACGGCGACACAGGCATCAACATGAGCCTGACCATGAAGCCTGTCCGCAAGATTCACTTTGCTCCCGGCCCCCTGTCTGAAACCGCAGGTAAAGTAGCTGACAGTGTCCTTCGTTCAGCTCGCGGCAACTCAGGTGCCATCCTGTCCCTGTTCTTCCGCGGTATGGCCAAAGCCTTCAAGGGCTTGGATAAGGCCGACTCCAAGGATATCGCCAAGGCGATCCGTAGCGGTACCAACGAGGCTTACCGTGCCGTAAGCGCGCCTACCGAAGGCACCATCCTCACCGTCATGCGCGGTTGTGCCGACGTGGCCGAGGCAGAAGCTGAGAACTATACGGACGATCCTGTAGCCTTCTTTGAACTGCTGGTGAAGAATGCCGAGGAGGTACTGAACAAGACCCCCGAGATGCTTCCTGTCCTTAAACAGGCCAAGGTAGTGGACGCGGGCGGCAGCGGCTTTGTGGCTATTCTCAAGGGTATGCTGGCATCTCTTCGCGGCCAGGATGTTCCCGAAGTTGCCGATAGTGACAGCGCCGGAGAGAGCCAGAATCAAGCTGATTTCTCGGAGTTTAATACCGAATCCATCAAATTTGCATACTGCACTGAATGTATCGTAGGCAAATCCAAGAATTTCACGGGTGAAGGCAAGGCTACCACTTTCCGGGATACCATTGCCCCTTGGGGTGACAGCATGGTTTTCATCGACGACGAGGAGATCATCAAGCTCCACATCCACACCAACGATCCCGGCCGCGTGCTGAGCGAGGCACTCAAATACGGTGCTCTAGAAACCGTCAAGATCGAGAACATGAGAAGCCAGCACTCAGCTTTGACCGATGCAGGTGAAGCGGCTGCTGAAGAGCCTGTTGATACCACCACCGTAGAAGCGCCCTTTGGCTTTGTGGCCGTTTGTCTCGGCGAGGGTACTGCCAATATGTTCCACGACTTAGGCGTTAACCAAATCGTTACCGGTGGCCAGACCATGAATCCCTCTACTGACGACATTTTGAACGCCGTACATCGTACCAAGGCAGAGGTTGTTTACGTTCTGCCCAACAATAAGAACATCATCATGGTGGCCAACCAAGCCGCCGAGATCATTAAGGAAGGCGGCGTTCGCCGTTTGGTGGTACTGGAGACCCGTAGTGTTCCCGAGGGCATGGCCGCTATGCTGGCCTTTGATGAATCTGCCACTCCCGAAGAAAATGCTGCCGCTATGACCGAGGCCTTTGGCAACGTCCATACTCTGTCGGTCACCCGTGCCGTGAAGGATGCCGCCATCGACGGTATGTCCATCAAGGCAGGCGAATACATGGGTCTGTGCGACAGAAAGATCGGCTACACCGGCACCGGTCGCCGCGCCATCGTTCTGCGTATGCTGGAGAACTTCCCCGACGCTTCCTTCGTCACCGTTCTCTACGGTGCTGATGTCACCGAGGAAGCCGCCAATAAGCTGCTGGCCAGAATGCAGGAAAAACTGCCCGATGCCGAGTTTGCCATGATCAAGGGCGGTCAACCTTTGTACGATTACGTCATTTCCGTAGAATAATTTCATAAAAAAACGCTCTCGATAGGAATCACGGCACACTGCCGCGAAACCCCGTCGAGGGCGTTTTGTTTGTTACAAAAGGATGGTAAAGGTGTAAATCGCTACGGACAAAGGATAAGCCACGGCGTACCCAATAGCCAACGCTTTGGGGAAAAGGCGCTTGGTAGCGTGGGGGCCTCTTTTAAAATATCAAGGCGGCAAAAACAAGACAAAGTAGCTCCAATGCAGCCCAAAAGTAGTCAAATGATTGTGCTTAAATTTCTTCAGGGAAAATTATCCCCGGTCATAACAACTTCCGTTTGATATACTTGAGGGTCTTTTCTACCGTCCTTTGTTCAAATTCTGCGTATACATCAAAATTAGAGAAAGTGCCGCCCTCCTCGGAAGCCCAGCCGATCAACCATTGGCCTTTTCGTGCGTCCTCCAGATTGTCGCTATGAGACTTGAAGCGGAAAATATAGTAGAGCTCCTTCTTCTTGACCTGACCGAGATATTCAATTTCCTCGGGCATCTCCCCCAGCTCGGTAGGATAGACCAGCCAGCGGATCATAGTGCTTTGGGCCAAATACTCCTTCTCGGCATATGCAGACGGGAACCGCTTGAGCATTCCGTATTGCTCTAAAAGTGAATAGGTCATGGAGGCGTATTCCAAGTCTGCAGCAAGGGCGGCGAGCGCCTCATCAGGCACCGATTTTCCGGCCTTCAAAAGAGAACGGACGGCGTAAAAGCAAAGGTTGGCACGTCCCGTTTTCAATACTTCATACATGAGATCGAGAAGTTCATTTGTCCGCAGGCAACCGCACACATCGCAAGCTACTTCTAAGGCATTGATAACGTCTTCGCTCGGTTGTACCGAAAGATAGCGTTTGATCTCGGCAGCTATATAGGCCTCCAAAACAGCCATGGCATCATCAGGGATAGCCGCCACTTTGTCCTTGTAGTGGAGCAAACCGTTGTACAGAAGTCCTCTTTGGAATTCGTCCTTCACAGGAGACAGCACCTCTACAAGGTGCTCCATCTCGTATTTGCTGTGATGACCTTCGCCGATGACATGATCCACCTCGCGTTCCACGAAGCGCTCCTTGTCCACGGTCAGCCGGAAGGATCTAAGATCATCCATACGTTCTACGGGTACATCGGAGGGGGAGGGATAACAATGCGTAATCAAAGCAAATAGCTCGTCTCCGTAAGCCAACGCGGCATCCTTTTCTTTATAGGCAGTCATATGGGACATTTGGTCGCCAATCTTTGAAATCTCGGCAAAAGCCACGGTAGAAATCTCAATTTTATCATCTGAGGTCAACCTCAACCGTTTCGCTTCGATGTTTCGCAAAAGATAGGTAGTAAATTGGGATTTTTCGGAATACTTTTCGGCTTGTTTCATGGTTTGAAGGAGAGAAGTCAAATGGGACATGATATACCGCCTTTCGTTTTCAAAGCTGTTTTCACCATTATAGCATAGATCTGTCAATTCTGCAAGCCCCCAAATATTCACAAACAACTTTTATGGCATTTGCTTTTTTAAAAAATTGGGATTCGACAAAAATGCCCTTGACAAAAAGAGCGAAATGGTATATAATAAGTGCGTTGTTCAGATATTTGAGCGCGGGTATAGTCTAATGGCAAAACTCCAGCTTCCCAAGCTGGCTATGCGGGTTCGATTCCCGTTACCCGCTCCACAAAAAAACCATAATATTGATACGAAAAATATCGGTATTATGGCTTTTTTATTGCCAAAATAAGGGGATTTTGCCGTTTTCCTTGAATTTAACAGTAAAAAAGTAGGCTTGCCGGGATGGTTTTCGTCCTTGCAAGCCTTTTTTGTTTTATCGACAAAAAACAAATCGTTCAATTTGTGGGTAATCGTTCAATTATTTGCATAGTGCTTATATGAATCAATTTTAGTTTTTATATCACTTTTCATTGATTTTTCTTTTAAAATGTGAAACCGTAGATTGATTTTCTGCATTTTTGTGCTATAATATTCTGTTCGATGACAAAATCGAGATCTTCTACAAATATTCGCAAAACAATAATCCCGACGAAATCTCACAAGAGATCCGTCGGGATTTCTGTTTGCCTGCCGGTAAGATTCTGTCCGCAACATATCGGCATTTGATCTATGCTGCCGACTTTGGGACACAAAGAAAAACCAGCCAAACCGTGTGGTTCGACTGGTTCTACTATGGTGGAGACAGTTGGAATCGAACCAATGACCTCATGCATGTCAAGCATGCGCTCTAACCAGCTGAGCTATGCCTCCATATGCCGCTCTCGCAACGATGGTATTATATCACATTCCCGTATAAATGTCAATAGCTTTTTTGAAGTTTTTTATTTATTTTCCATTCAAAATCATGCGTCTCTATTGACAATCCCCCTTGTATGGGGTATAATATATATACATTCACTTACTTACCAAGGTGAAAATTAGAAGAGTAAAAGCACAGGCGTCAAGTGCCGACGGGACGGGGAGTTGCCGGTCGGACGAAGGTTGATAGCATTTCAACTGCGGTCTTTGCTTTGCATCCCGCTTCGTAAGGCAAAAGCGCTTCCCTTCTCTCAAGGGACAGCCTCCTTCCTGCCATATGCAGCAGGAAAGGAGGTATTTCTTTTTTATGGCCAAAACATCCCGTAGCTCTGTTATTTTCGGAAGTATCGCACGGCTGGTGCTCTCCGCTATGCTCGTGGCGATGAGCGTGGTTATCGGAATTTTCTGCAAAAATTTTATGAATTTTGCCGGCGGTCTTTTCCGTATTACCTTTGAAAACTTGCCTATTCTTTTGGCGGGTATTTATTTGGGTCCTGTGATCGGAGGGCTCGTGGGCCTCGCATCGGATCTGGTCAGTTATTTCATGTCCTCACAAATATATCCCCCCAATCTCGTGGTCACCATCGGTGCCTGTGCCGTAGGTGTCATTTCCGGTGTGATGGCCAAATACGTGATTAAGCAACGCGGTTCCAAGCAGATTATTATATCCTCTGCCTCTGCCCACATCATTGGCTCCATGATCATCAAAACATGGGGGCTTTATACCATTTACGGCACAGCCGTACTGGTGCGTATCCCGCTTTATATCGTAATCGCCACCGTGGAAATTACCCTTATCTGCCTGCTATGGCACAAGCAATCCTTCCGCCGTTTGTTTGAAAAGCTGTAAAGGAGTTTTGTTTCCCATGACCTATACCCAAGCACTTGACTATATTCATTCGGTTTCCTGGAAGGGTAGCCGCCCGGGGCTCAGCCGCATTAAAGAGTTGTGTCAGCGGATCGGCAACCCCCAAAATGACTTGAAATTTATCCATGTTGCCGGAACCAATGGCAAAGGATCTACCTCAGCCATGCTATCGAGCATCCTCATCCATGCCGGCTACCGTGTGGGGCTGTTTACATCTCCTTTCATTGTTCGATTTAATGAACGCATGAAGGTGAACGGATGCGACATTGAGGATGATACGTTGGCAGAAGTCACCGCCTTTGTCCGTCCTCACGCCGACGCTATGGCAGATGCCCCCACCGAGTTTGAACTCATCACGGCCATCGCCTTTGAGTTTTTTAAACGGGAGGGCTGCGACGTGGTGGTACTGGAGGTAGGCATGGGCGGCCGGTTGGATTCCACCAACATCATTCCCCCTTCCTCGGTTCTTTTGTCCATCATTACAGGCATCGCCATGGACCATACCGCTTTTTTGGGAGATACCCCTGAGGCGATCGCCAGAGAAAAGGCGGGGATCATCAAGGAAGATGTTCCTGTCTTGTTTGGAGGCGCGCACCCCGCCGTGGGATCAGATGCACGCACCGCCGTCAACCACGTATCGGTGGCGCAGGTAATTCAATCTGTAGCAGATGAAAAACGGGCACCCTGTACCATTACCGAACACGACCTCCTTTCGGAGGTCTCCTGTGATTTGACGGGCGCTGTCTTTTCTTTCGGCGCCTTCCAAAAAGTGCGCCTATCCCTTCCCGGAGTATATCAGCCCTATAACGCCGCCACGGTACTGACAGCTTGTAAAATTTTGGATCAGCAAGGATTGCTTCTGTCTGAAGACCATATCCGCAAAGGGCTGGAAAGCGTATCCTGGCCCGGCAGATTTGAGATCCTTTCTCAGAATCCTCTGGTCATTTCCGATGGTGGACATAATCCCGAAGGGGTGGACGCAGCGGTGGCCGGGATCAAATGCCTTTTCCCCAATGGCAAGGTCTTTCTGCTGTCCGGAGTGATGGCTGATAAGGATTTCCTTCCCATGGTTCGGCGGATGTGTGAAGTAGCCGAACAGGTATTTACTGTACGTCCCGACAATAGCCGCGCCATGAGTGCCGAAGCCTACGCAGAGGTGTTCCGCGCTCAAGGGCTCCCTGCCCAAGGCTACGACAGCATCGAGGCCGCTGTACACGCCGCCATGAAAGCCTGCCTCGCTCAACACAAACCCCTGCTAACCCTGGGATCCTTATATATGTACGGAGAAATCAGGGCAGCTGTGGTATCCTTTGCTGAAAGGAATTGATGATGAAACGTATATGCACCTGTTTACTCTGCCTTATTTTGGTACTCGCCGCAGTGACAAGTTTCTCCTCTTGTAGCATCTACGGACAGCGTCGTGTCGCTGACCCCTCCTATATGGCAGCCCGCCAAGACGTACTCACAGCCCCCCGTCCCACTGAAAGTAAGGACTTCTTTTTCTATACCGCCATTGTAGACATAGATGCCGGAGACCATGTCAGAACGCTGGTGTGTCATTTCGACGGCACCACCGAGCTTCATTTGTCCACGGGAGAGGTTTACGCGGGATTAGAGGTCTATGATCCGGCCATTGTCGGCATGACCCAAGACTTTCTGAAAGGCTTGTCACAAAACACCGACTACATCTACTGGCAGGACAAAACTTCTCTTGCCCTTCCTCGCACAGGATGCCACAGTATTTATGCGGCAGGAACCCAAGGCATCTACCATCTGTCCCTCAATCCTCAAAAAATCCCCGCAACCCCCGTTTCGGAAATCTACGGGCTTTATATGCTCCTCTATGAAGCAGTAACCGCGTTGGTGGTAGAAAACACCTCTCCATAATTCCAAGCGCAGTCTTTTGAGACTGCGCTTTTCTATCATCTGCCGAGGGGGAAATACCGCACAAAAATGATCCTCATAAATTGTACAAGCCTACAAAATTTCAAAGGTTTCTCAAAAGTGATTGAAAAATAAAGCGCCATAAGGTAAAATATGGGTAATCCCCTTTGGGGAAAAGCATTTGTGTTTATCATAAAAAATCAAAAATAAGGAGATATAATCATGGCCAACACAAGAACAGTTCGTATCGGTATCATCGGTTGCGGCGGCATTGCCAACGGCAAGCATATGCCCTCCCTCAAGAAGCTTCCCAATGTCGAAATGGTCGCCTTCTGCGATATCATCGTAGAACGCGCCGAGGCCGCCAAGGCCAAATACGGCACCCCCGATGCCAAGATCTACAAAGACTACAAAGAGCTTCTCAAGGACGAGACCATCGAGGTGGTTCACGTCTGTACCCCCAACCGCTCCCACAGCTTCATCACCGTAGACGCTTTGGATGCAGGCAAGCACGTCATGTGCGAGAAGCCCATGGCTATCAACACAGCTGAGGCTCAAAAGATGCTGGACGCCCAAAAGCGTAGCGGCAAGAAGTTGACCATCGGTTACCAATCTCGTCAGGCCGCAGGTGCTCAGTACCTCAAAAAAGAGGCCGAGGACGGTACCTTTGGTGAGATCTACTACGCCAAGGCCACCGCACTTCGGCGCAGAGCTGTTCCCACCTGGGGTGTATTCCTCAATGAATATGAACAGGGCGGCGGTCCCCTCATCGACATCGGTACCCACTCCCTTGACCTGACCCTTTGGCTCATGGATAACTATAAGCCCAAGTACTGTGTGGGCACTTCCTACCACAAGCTGAACAAAGATACCAACCAAGGCAATGCCTGGGGCAACTGGGATCCCGACAAGTTCACAGTTGAAGACTCCGCCTTCGGCTTTATCGTCATGGAAAACGGCGCAACCATCAATTTGGAAGCATCCTGGGCCATCAATATGCTGGATGTGCGCGAGGCAACCACCCTCATCTGCGGCACCAAGGCAGGCGCTGACCTCTATGACGGTGTGCGCATCAACGGCATCCGCAACAACAGCCAGTATGTGCTCCGTCCCTCTCTGAATCCTCAGGGTGCGGCCTTCTACGAGGGCGTCAACACCGGCGACCCCTCTGCCATGGAAGCAGCTCAATGGATCAACGCTGTGGTAACAGACACCGATCCTTGCGTACTGCCCGAGCAAGCCTTCACCATCACCCGCATTCTGGAGGGTATCTACGAGTCCGCCAAGACAGGCCAGCCCTACTATTTTGATTAAGTCATCATCAGTCGAGCACGGGAGGACACGCCTATGAAAATCACCAAGCTTTTCTCCCTCGGTCTGTGTATGATCCTTTTGTGTACGGGGCTTGGCGGTTGTGTCAGCCCTCAAACACCTTCGGGAAATACGGATCTGCCGGAAAATTCCGAGCCTTCCACAATTCCCGTTACCGAGCTTCCCCAAGAAACGGCTCCCCCCACGATTGAAGAAACCCTTCCCATGACCGCAGCTCCCACCGAAGAAGCCACCCAAAGTCCTGAGGAAGCGGAGGCACAGAAGCAGGCAATGATGAAAGAAATTTATGATGCAACCGAAGGTATTCAGCTTCCTATCGGCGGCTGGTCTACCCCTGCCTCCGCCCTGCGAGACGGATATACAGGAGTGACAGGCAGTTACGACAAAGTGTTCGAGGTCATTGCCGCTTCGGGCATCAACTACATGATCACCTTAGAGGAATGGAGCTCGGGCTCTTGGCCGCTGGAATCGCTGTCCTCTGCCAAAAAGGCGGGCCTTCGACTTTGGTATAACTGCGTGGGTCAATCCGCCGACTACTCGCTGGAAAAGATCAATGCTCTCCTGTCTTCAGAATACGCCGATGCGCTGTCAGGCATTTACGTTAAGGACGAGCCCACGCTGGGTGATATCCCGGACTTAGCCGAGCTAACTTCCGCCATCCGTACGGGATTGGGAGAAGATTTTGACCGTCCCGTTTTCTCCAATCTTTTGCCCACTTATGCCACCTCGGGCATGATCGGTAATGATTACAGAGCCTATGTTCGCTCCTATTTGGATGCCGTCAAGCCTGACCGCCTCATGTTTGATTATTATCCTTATCAAATAGGCAACGGCGACTCTCTCCCCTCCATGATGGCCAATATCGCCATAGCACGCGAGGAAGCTGAAAAGAATGGTATTGAGCTGTACACCTACATTCAATCCTCCGGAAATCCCTCCACCCGCGAGCCGGACTTGGAAGAGCTCACCCTTAATGCCCATCTGAATTTGGCTATGGGGGTCAAGGGTATCGCCTACTTCCTTGTCTGCGAGCACTACGACGGTTGGGATTATACCAACATGATCGACTATGAGGGGAACCCCACCCCCATGTACGATAAGATCAAGGCCGTCAACGATGGGCTTAATGCCATGAAAGGCGTGTATTTAGCCTACGACTTTGACGGCATGATCTTATGCAATTATCAAAAAGGCTCCCAAGCCTTGAAAAGAGCAGACTGTCAAACCGAAATCACCACCCATGAAAGCGGCCCGCTACTTTCGGCTTTGCATCTCAACAAACGATCTCAAATTGCCGTGGGATGCTTTACAAATCCTGCAAAAGAAAATGATTGGGGCTACTATTTGGTCAATTTGAATTACCAATTCCAAAGTAAGGTCACCCTGACCTTCTCGGAAGCTGTCAGCTATCAGCTTTGGGGAAGCGATGGTTTGGAGGATATGGGTACCGCCACCTTAAACGCCGACGGTAGCTATACCCTTGACCTTACCCTGAAAAACGGGGAGGGCGCATTTTTGAAAGTCTCTCTCGCCACAGAAAACCAATGAAAGAAGGAATATCATTATGAAATTAAGTGTTTTAGCTAACTTATACGGCTCCAAGACACTGGAAGAAACGCTGCAAATCCTCACGAGTTTGGGCATCCACACCGTGGAGCTGGGTGCGGGCGGTTACCCCGGCAAGGCTCATTGCAATCCCGCCGAGCTTTTGGCCGCCCCTGCCAAGTATGATGAATTCATCGCCACCCTGAAGAAGTACGACGTAGAGGTGTGCGCCCTGGCCTGCCACGGCAACGCCCTGCATCCCGACAAGGCCATCGCCGAGTCCTTTGACACCGACTTCCGCAACGCGGTACTTCTGGCCGAGAAGATGGGCGTGGACACCGTCATCACCTTCTCGGGCTGCCCCGGTGACCACGAGGGCGCCAAGTACCCCAACTGGGTCACCTGCCCTTGGCCGGAGGATTTCCTTGCTATTCTGGATTGGCAATGGAACGAGAAGGTCATTCCCTACTGGAAGGAAGTAGGCGCCTTCGCGCTGGCTCACAACGTCCCCCACATCGCCTTTGAGATGCACCCCGGATTCTGCGTGTACAATCCCGCCACTCTGCTTCGTCTCCGTGAGGCTGTCGGTCCCGTGATTGGTGCAAACTTCGATCCTTCTCACCTCGTTTGGCAAGGCATGGATCCCGTGGCGGCCATTCGCGAGCTGAAGGGTGCCATTTACCACGTCCACGCCAAGGACACCAAGATCGACAAGTACAACACCGCCGCCAACGGTGTTTTGGATACCAAGCACTACAGCGACGAGCTGAACCGCGCGTGGATCTTCCGCACCGTGGGCTACGGCAACGGCGAGACCTACTGGAGAGACATGATCTCCAACCTCCGTCTCTGCGGCTACGACAAGGTACTGTCCATCGAGCACGAGGACAGCATCATGACCATCGACGAGGGTCTGCAGAAAGCGATCACCTTCCTCAAGGGCGTTTGCATCTTTGAAGAGAAGCCTACGACTATGAGTTGGGCGTAAATTCACCATATCAAAATGGGGGAGCTTATGTAAAAGCTCCCTCATTCTTTATCATTTGATGTCTTCAAAAAGGTTCATCAGTAAACACCTCCCCACCTGGAAACAAGGGGAACAGCGTATATCCGTTCGCCAAATAACTTTGGAAAGTTCCGACACCCAAGGCATCGTACATTGCCATAAAGTCGTCATAGCTGATCTCGTGTCTCTCTTCGTTGGCCACCATATAATAAGCAACCGGGTCACTGTCGTCGGTGAGATCCTTATCAAACGTTCCAAATTCATGCACCGTCACAAGCTGACCTGAGACCAGTTTCTGAACACGGATATAGAGATGGTCGTCTTTTCCGCCATAGGTATGGCAAACAGCCCCATATGCCGGCAGATAGCCGAAATATGTCTCGTCTTTGGCTTCGTATCCCGTATCTATAGGGATACCATACGCCATGCTAAACAGCGCAAATACGCGGGTATTGGAAGACAGTAGCAACAGCTCGTCTTCTCCGTCCAGATTCACGTCCGCGATGATATAGTTCACGTCTTTTCCCCGATAGGTGTCGGCGTGAGCTTTCAGGGCACGGTAAATGGCATCATCGTTTTCATTCGTTACCTGGATCTTTTCATTTTCGGGAGCATCGGCGGGTTCCTCACTCATCAGATGGCGGAACACACGGATGATATCCTCATGGGTAAAAAACAGACGTTCCATGGGCCAAATGGGAGCGTAGTAGGATCGTAATGATTGATTGAATGTATTTTGACCAAAAGTGGCGAAGGGAATACCGTTCAGTCGCAAATCGTATACTTCCTCGGAAATATAGTACGCCTCGTCTGCTGTCCTGTAATAATACAGAACATTTCCCTCCGTATTCTGACCGACGATGGCAAGAGATTCTTCAAAAACAAGCTGTCTTGTAGCGGCATCCATCCGGTATATACTCCGCTCGCCGCGAGGAGGATCGCTGTAACTATCGACGACCATTAGTTGACCGTTGTCATTGACAAATCCTGTATGTTTGTTCCCAAAGGTTTCCAACAATACAGGTCGATCGTCAGCACGCAGGGTAAATATAGCCACGATGGTCATGTCCTTTGTGAGCAGGAACAATTCATCAACGCCGTCACGGTTGATGTCCTTGATCGCATAGCCGAAATGAAGGTGTCCCGCGGGATCACATTCCAGCATATCATTTTGGGGATAAAATGCCGCAATAGATATGCTCATCGCCATATACCAATGCCTTGCGATGCTGTCCGGAAATGCAAATTGGGCATCAACTTTCGCCTGTTCATCATCCTTCATCCATTCGGGGCTAAGCTCTACCATTTTTCGATACATCATCAGAATGGACTCATAGCTATCAAAATCCGCAGAAATCTGTTCGGGGTAAGTATCCTCTTGGGTTTCGCTTTCTGCGGGGATGCTTTCGCTGACAGGAGGTCTCGTATACTCCCCTCGGTTCAGCAAAATCACAGCCACGATACCGATGGATATAAAGGTACAAAGAGCAGCCACCATTGCGGGATGATTAACAAAGGCTAAAAAACGACCTCGCCGTTGGGGCTTAACAGATCGGAACGCACCGCCACGGATATCACTTTCAGTGATCAGGTCCTCGCTCATGTGGCTCATCAGCGCGGCAACGGATAAAACTCGATCATTGGCGTACATCATATGGTGTGCCCCCTTTCCGTGAGATAAATACGCAATTTTTCCCGTGTACGGGTCAGGCGTTTGGTGACGGCATTGGGTGTCAGCCCATAATGCTTAGCCAACGCTTTAACGCTGCAAGCGTGCCAATAACGCCCCATGAACAGCTTGCGACTCATGGCGTCCTCCCCTCGCAAAAAAGCCTCCATCAGGGAAATAATCTCGCCCTCCGTTTCGGCTGGGGCAGGCAGACATTCGGCAAGCTCGGCCAACGTGATTTCAAAATTCATATGTTTTTTGACCGTACGGTTTTGACGGTAGCGGTCAATTGAAAGACGGCGAATGATCACTGCCAGATAGTTTTTAAGAGATGGGGGGCGTTTAGGCGGTATAGTGTCCCATGCCCTCAGGTAGGTATCGTTGAGGCATTCCTCGGCATCGGCGCGGTTACCCAGAATACCCTGGGAAAGGCTCAAACAAAATTTTCCGTAGACACGATCTGTTTCAATGATAGCGCGCTCGTCTCTTGCTAAATACAGCGCCAAAATCTGTTGGGTAATTTGAGGATTCATATATCCACCTCCTTGGAAGGTCTTCATCTATTATAACGGATGTGAACATAAAAATCTGCCTCTTAAAATGAATTTTTCTTGCTTTTTTGTGTTTTTATTTTAAATACCCCAAAGCTATGACACGGTGCTTTTTCTCCCTTGTTTTGCAAAAATTGGTGACATTGAACAAAAACACCTTGCCAATTTCTACATTCCATCATACAAAAGATCAAAAACACATCTTGAAATAATCGCAAAAATATAGTATAATATTCTTGTTGTTCGGATATTGTACCGTATTTTCGCGATTATTTCGTATATCGGACAGAATTTGAACGAAAAATTTACACCTAAAAAAGAAAGGTGTCTGCCCCTGTCCCGAGGAGAGCTCGGGGTGCGGTGGGTGGACAAAGGTGAACAACCATGGCTGATTTCAACACCAAGCAAATTCGTAACTTAGCCCTCTTGGGTCACGGCGGTAGCGGTAAGACCTCTCTTGCCGAAGCAATGCTCTTCGCCACCGGCGGCACCGATCGTCTCGGCAATATTACCCAAGGCAACACCGTCTGCGACTATGATGCAGAGGAAAAGGCAAGAGGCTTTACGCTGTCCGCTACCCCCGCTTACATGACTTGGAAGGATACCAAGATCAACGTTTTGGATACCCCCGGCTTCCTTGATTTCGCAGGCGAAGTCAAACAGGCTGTCCGTGTGGCTGATGCCGCCGTCATTTGCGTTGACGGTAAGGCAGGCGTTGAGGTTGGTACAGAGCTTGCGTGGGACGCTGCTTGCATCGCTGGTATTCCCAAGGCTTTCTTTATCAATAAGTGCGACGATCCCGAAACCAAGTTTGCCCGCGTGTTCCACCAGATCCACGCTACCTTCGGCGTATCGGTCTGCCCCGTGTTCATTCCTGTGGAAACCGGCAAGGACGTCACTATGATCGACCTCATTGATATGCAGGCCTTCAAGTATGACGAAAAAGGCAAGCGCCAGTCGGTTCCCATGAAGATCAACTGGGAGCAGACCGCTCACGACTACAAGGATGCCCTTAATGAGGCTCTGGCAGGTACCTCCGATGAACTGATGGAGAAGTACTTTGAGGGTGAATCCTTCACCAAGGAAGAGGCCGAAGAGGCGCTTCACAACGGTATTATTCAGGGTACCATCGTGCCCGTATACTGCGGCTCCGCCACAAATATGTGGGGCGTTGTTGCTATGCTGGATGCCATTGCAGGCTCCTTCCCCCGTCCTACCGCCCGCAAGGTGGAAAAGGATATGGGCGGCAAGCCCGTGGCTATCGATGTGGAAGGCGATCCCGCCATCTTCGTCTACAAGACCATCGCCGATCCCTTTGTGGGTAAGATGACCTTCTTTAAGGTCATGACAGGCGTTCTCCGCCGTGATATGGTTCTCCGTAACATCCGCACAGGTGCTACCGAAAAGATGGCACACATTTATATCATGAAGGGCAAGGAGCAGATTGAGGTTGAAGAACTTGCTTGCGGTGATCTGGGTATGATTGCCAAGCTCGCCAACACTAACACCAATGACACTCTGCGTCTCAGCGGTGACACCGTTTATGCTCCCACCAAGTACGCAACTCCCTATATGTGCAAGGGTATCACTCCCGAGACCGCTAAGGACGAATCCAAGATCTCCCAGGCCATCGCTAAGATGCTGGAGGAAGATATGACCCTGCGCTATGAAAACAACCCCGAAACCAAGCAGATGCTGATTTACGGTATCGGTGATATGCACCTGTCTGTTCTGGCAGCCAAGCTGAAGTCCCGCTTCGGCACCAACATCAAGCTGGACGAACCCAAGATCGCTTACCGTGAAACCATCACCAAGAAGTGCGACGTAGAAGGCAAGCACAAGAAACAGAACGGCGGTTCCGGTCAGTACGGTCACGTTAAGATTCGCTTCGCTCCCGGCGAGGACGAGGGTCTGACCTTCGTGGATGCCACCGTGGGCGGCTCCGTTCCCAAGAACTTTATCCCTGCCGTCCAGAAGGGTCTGGAAGATGCCATGGCCAAGGGTGCCGTAGGCTTCCCCCTGGTTCGTCTGAAGGCCGAGCTGTACGACGGTAGTTTCCATGCCGTTGACTCTGATGAAATGTCCTTCAAGACCGCTGCCAACCTGGCTTACAAGAAGTGCCTCGAGCAGTCCGCTCCCGTACTTCTGGAGCCCGTGGGCGATCTGGAGGTCACCGTGCCCGATGCACTTGTGGGCGATGTTATGGGTGACATGAACAAGCGCCGCGGCAGCGTTATGGGTATGAATCCTTACGAGGGCAAGGTCGGTTACACTACCATTCAGGTACAGGTGCCCAAGTCTGAGATCGCTGACTATCCCATCTCCCTGCGCGCTATGTCTCAGGGCCGCGGATGGTTCGAGTTCGTGGAGACCGGCTACGATCAGGTGCCTGCCAACGTGGCAAGCAAGGTCATTGCCGCTCTGCAGCAGTAATTAGATTTTTTCGGGGGAAACTTCTTGAAAGAAGTTTCCCCCGTACCCCTTTCAAGGACTTTCAAATAAAAAGCTGTCCCGGATACCAAGCGGTACTCGGGACAGCTTTTTTGATATGATTTTGCTTGATTTAAGCCTTAACCTCTTCGGTAGCGGCAGTGGTGCCGGTTGCCTCGGACTTAATGCACTCGTTGATGATGAAGTACTGCTTCACGGTCTCGACAGGCTTGCCGTCAGCAGTGGTTTCGGTCTCAGACTTCACAGTGAACAGGATGCAGCTCCAAGTCTCACCCTTAGCCACGCGGGTCACCTTGGTACCCTTGGTCAGGCCGCCTCTGATGGTCAGATCGCCACCGTCGGTAGAGGGGAAGGTACGGACGTTAACGTCGGCGGAAATTTCAATTTCCTCATTGTCAACGGGAGTCATACCTGCAATCAGCGCATAGTCGCCGGCCACAGTCTTGGCAATGTAGCGAGTCTCGCCCTCATAGGTGATGCGGTACCACTTCTCACTCTCGCCGGTGGCGGTGAGCTGCGTGCCTTCGGTTGTCCAAGCTACGGCATAGTCCTCACCCAGCTTGGTTTCGGTACGGATGGTTGCGTTGGCAACCCAAACATACAGCGTCTTGTTGATGTCTGTAAAAGTGGGGTTCTCTTCGGAGATATTGTCCTCTCCGGGAGCATCGGTCGCGTCGGGGACAATGGTTACAATCTCACCGTTGGTATCGGTCACCACATTTTCATTGCCGGTACCGACGGGGATCTGAACGCCTTCATTGGTAGATTCGCTCTCGCTGCCGCCACTGCAGGCTGCTGCAGAAACGACCAGAAGTGCAGCGCACAATACGATCAAAAGCTTCTTTTTCATTTTTGTTCCTCCTTATTTTTTGGGGTTTCTTTGAGATACATTCCCTTCATTCTTCAATATATGGGGGCAAACATGGTACAAAACCCCAATATCCTGTTGTCACGAGGTCATTTCTCATTACAACTTTCATTATATCACAATGTTTCTTATCTGTCAAGCAGAAAACGGGGTAAAAATCATTTTCGCGCAAGTTTTTTAAAGATTTTTTCCCAACCTTCTCTGTCATTCAAAATATGGCATCAGCTCAGGGATTTCCGAAATCAACGTCTTTCCGCAAGCCGACAGCCGGACGGCGGATTGGTGCCCTCCAAGATACAAAAATCCGTCTGCCCCCAAAACATCCGCGAGGGCAGCATCATGGTCAGTATCTCCTACCGACAAGACCACCGCTTCGGGATGGGCCTTACGCCATATCTCGGCAAGCTGTGTTTTAGATGCCGCATAAAAATTGTCCAACCCCAGAATCTCGGAGAAATATTCTGTAATGCCGAGCCTCTCCAGTTGTCCTTTTAGTTGATCTGTTTTGGTTGCGGATAAAACAATTTGGGTGATGCCGGCGGACTTAGCGGCATTGAGGGTTTCAAGCACACCCGGCATCATACCGCAGCTTTCCTCACCCTCCAAATATAAGTTTACCCATTCGGGTGCCAAAATTTCATAATAATCTTCGGTTTTCATGTCAAAGCCCAAATCTCGATAATAGTCGATGACAGGAAACCTCATAATCCTTCGATATGCTTCCACGCTGTCTAAAGTAGGAAGGCTTCTTTTTTTCAGCATCACATTGACACAGTTGATACACAACTGTATGTCATCCAAAATAGTACCGTTGAAATCCCATATAATATGTGTATAGTTCTTTTTCACGTCTCTCTCCTGTTAATCGGACACAAAAGGGTAACCCGTGGGGGCTACCCTTTTTTGTATCATAAGTTTTGGTTTGATCAGGTGGTAGACTGGGGGACGTATGCGTAGCCATACTGATTCAGCCAAGATTGGTAAACCGTGTAAGGCGAGCTACCACTGGTATCAGGCTTCTGATCGTCACCGCCATCGGGACCCAAAGGTGCAGAAGGATCATAGTCGGATTTGGTTGCCTTGTACATCTTGTTGTTACCATTATTCATAACATCCGTGGGGGAATAGATCTTCTTAAAGCCGTTGGTGGAGTTATTCAAAAGATAATCCAGATCGTCCAAGGTGGTGCAGGTGGAAATCTGGTTCCAAGCGTTACGACTCTCGGTATTGATATAGTCAATCAAAGCGATATCCAAACCGTAGTCTGCATCCTCGGTCATGGTATTGAAATCAAAGCCCAACAGAGGATTGATCAGAGAATCATTGTTCTGCATCTTGGCGTAGACCCAAGCATCAGCGCCACCCATTTCCTTGGTGGGGGTAGCGATGAAACAGTTACCGGTCTTTTCAATTTGCATACGGTAAGTACCGTACTTTTCTTCAGAGGAACCGGGCAAGAGGTTTACCACATATTTGGTGGTCTCAACGCCCTTATCATTTTTCTCAATGACCTTTTCGCGCTCGTAGTGCTGACCCTCAATACCGTACTGCAGAAGATCACGGAATTCGCTGTTGGTGTTCAGGTAAGTAACGACCTTCATGCTGCGGGACAGATGATTGGAGTTTGCGTACACAGCAAACATATTGCCGTACAGCTCTTCCTCGGTTGCTTCGGGATATGCAGCCACAATGGCATAGTACTCACGCTTAGTCTCGGGATCGACGTAAACGCCGTTCTCTTCATATTCCAGCTTAATGCGAGCGTCACCCTTCACAAAGGACACGGCCGCACGCTGGCCTTCCTTCACTTCGCCATAGAAGTCCTTGTACTCATAGCTCATGAGCTTGGTGAGCACGTTGCGGTAATCTTCCTTGGTAAACAGGCTATCGAATGCCAGATTGATACCGCCACGGGTACGAGTGGAGGGATCCAGCTGGAGAGTGCCGAGCAGGGAGAAATCAGAGGCCTTTTCGTAGCTATAGTTGTAAGTAGGTTTGGTATTACCGTAGGAGTCCATAGCGGTTTCGCCATCGATCACAACACGCTTGTCGTTATCGGGAGTTACGGTGTTACCGTTGGCATCCACCAAATACATGGAATAGTCAATCTCTTCTTCGTACTTGGGATCGTCGTTATTCTTCGCCAAGAAGCCGCCTTCGGTATCCATCTCGTATCTGTAATCCAAAACGTTGCCATCGGCATCCAGGAAGTTACCGTTTTCATCGGTCAGATAGAGCTGATCGGGCTCAACCAAAGCGGTATAGTAGATCTGCTTCTCGACCTTAGTCTTTTCAGGATCCTCAGGATCGGCAACCTCAACCTCAACCTCGTACTTGGTCTGAAGAACGTAGTTTCTGCCGGTATCGGGATCAAAGTAGTTCTGGTAGACCGACATATCGGTATACTTCAGCTCCCAATACCATACCAACTGACGCATACAATCCTCGAAGGAAGATGCCAAAGGCACCACATAACCCTCGGAATCCGGAGTCTTGCCGTTATCGGCATTGTAGTTGGTCACGTCGTTGAGGAAGGTGCCGAGATCCAACACGGTATTGACGTTGCTGATCTTCTGCTTGTACAGATCGAACAGCTCCTTTTCGATCATCATGTAGGTATACTCACCAATCGCCACGTTGTTAGGGATTGCGTATACGCCACCATCGATCTGCACGCCGTTCAGCAGGGAGGCGGAGATGTAGTCGGTAAGCTTCTTAGAAGAAGTGGAAAGTTCTTCACCCAGGGGAGCCAGCCACTCACTTTCGTAGTACTCCATGTACTTGTCGTAGCCGGACAGATAGAAAATATCCACCTGATTTTCCTTTTCATCGGGGTACTTGATTTCAACGATACCCCAGTCGCCGATCACGGTTTCTTCCTCGGTCTGCACTGCTTCCTCATCGTCTATTTCTTCTTCCATAGCCTGGAATTTGACATACTGAGGATTCTCCGCATAGAAGTCTACCTTCAGCTCTTCATTGGACTTTTCGCCCTTATGGGTACGCAGATAGACACGGAGCTCTTTGTCATGTTTAGCCTTCAGCTCGATGTCAGCCTGATTGGCCTCAATAGCGGCTTCCAGTTTTTGATAGTATTCGTCCTCGGTGCAGAACTTAATGACCACGTTGGTCTTGAACTTAGCCTTGGTCACCTTAGTGAAGGCTTCGTTGACCAGCTTCTGCGCCTGGGGGGTGGTTTCATCTTCGGTCACTACCCACATGGTAATGGTCTTTGCGCTGTTATCTACTTCCTCGGTGGGTGTTTCGAGCGTTTTTTCGCCACCACAGCTCGTCAGCAGACAAGTCAGCAACATCAATATGCTTAGGGTCAAGCATACGAGTCTACGTTTCATACAATTTCCTCCCTACTAATCTTCGCCGCCGCGCCTTTTTCAAGGCACAGGACAAGCGATATTCATACCAGTATATTTTACACTATTTTTATCAATCTGTCAAGTGAATTTTTCGAACACTTTTCTTCGAAATCAGACAAAACCCTGTGCCGTCCTTGTGTCTTTCGAACATTTTTCTCTTGTTTTGTGGCACAAGACACAATTAGACAGCTCATAAATTGGTATTTGTCACGATTTTTTTGTTCAAATTTCCGATTTTTCAATTCTTAGTTTTAGCTAAATGACGAAAAATCAGCAATCGGCGAAGATTTAATCCAAAAAGCCCTTCAAATGTCTTGCGCGACTGGGGTGGCGGAGCTTACGAAGCGCCTTGGCCTCAATCTGGCGAATACGCTCACGGGTGATATTGAATTTAGAGCCTACCTCCTCGAGGGTACGAGTACGGCCGTCGTAGAGACCGAAACGAAGCTTGATGACGTGTGCTTCGCGGGGAGTCAAGGTGCTGAGTTCTCTTTCGATGACCTCACGCAAAATGGCCTGAGAAGCAGCATCTGCGGGTGCGGGGGTATCCTCGTCCTGAATGAAGTCACCCAGGTGGCTGTCTTCCTCCTCACCAATGGGGGTCTCCAGAGATACGGGGTCCTGAGCGATCTTCATAATGTCACGCACCTTCTCGGCACTCATACCCATCTTGGCACCGATCTCCTCGGCGGTTGCCTCGCGGCCATACTCCTGAAGAAGCTGGCGAGAATAGCGGGATACCTTATGGATGGTTTCCACCATGTGCACAGGGATACGAATGGTTCTTGCCTGATCCGCAATAGCGCGGGTGATGGCCTGACGGATCCACCAAGTTGCATAGGTGGAGAACTTATATCCCTTGGTGTAGTCGAACTTATCCACGGCCTTCATAAGACCCAAGTTACCTTCCTGAATCAAATCCAAGAAGAACATACCGCGACCAACGTATCTCTTTGCAATAGAAACAACCAAACGGAGGTTGGCTTCTACCAATTCATTTTTAGCAGCCTTAGCCTTTGCGGGATCCTCCGACATCATCATGATCTCAGCCAATTCATGCTCTCTCTCGGGGGTGAGCAGGGGCACACGTCCAATCTCCTTGAGGTACAGGCGGACAGGGTCATCCACCAGACCCTCCTGCTCCAAAATGCGCTCCATATTCTCACTGCTGCCGAAACGCTCCACTTCCTGTTCAATCTCAGTCAGCTCGGAGCTTGCCATATCGCTGGCAGTGGGACCACCCGAGCGCTCTAAAAACAGCTCATCAATGGCATCCACATCATAACCCATTTCCTCCATGACAGCATCCATATCCGCTTCGGTCAGGGTCTCCTTACCGGCCACAATTTTTTCAACGGCGGCCTTGCTTACACTTACTTCTTCATTGGCGTCTTTCATCTCACGCTTGTTTTCACTCATGACTCTTACTTCCTTTTCTCTTTCCTTTGACTCCGATCCATCGGAGCCTATTTTGAAGGCTCTGCCGAGGTCACGCCTCGTCCGCAGGCCTTTTGATCTTTTTTCGCTTGCCCTCCAGGAGCATTTGCAGACCGTCCATAGCAGGCGCATCCTTCACGGCCTTCTTTTCCTTGGCAGCGGCCAAGGTTTCAGCTGCGCCACGCAAAACTACCGTTCCGTTTTCGGTTAGTGCACGGCGCTTTTGCTCCAATTTTGCCAATCTTCCCATTTCGTCGGGGCTAAAAAACTCACCCAAGAAGGCAAAATCAAATCCGCCTTCCCCCGCTTCCAAGGCCATAATCGCCTCAAAGGCACGGCGATTGAAGGCCGTGACAAAGCTATCGGAGCTCAGGGGCACCACACCGCTTCTGATGGCTTTTCGATGCTCACCGTACAAAAGCATCAACCCAATGATGATATCCTCGGCGGCGGCGGCTTGCACGCTTCCCGCAGCCTCGGGGTTGATCTTATCTCCCAAATTCATGGCGGTAAGATGAGCCTGCCGGCTCTGTTGCTGCTGATCGGCTTTGATATGCTGACGTCGGATGCGCTCCACATCGCCTTGAAGGCTATCGGTGGAAATTCCCAACTGATCTGCAACGGCATGGATGTATACCTCACGCTCTGCAGCAGAGTATACCCGAGCAATAATCTCGCACAGATCGGCAGCAGCCTTGATCTTTTCCTCAGGCCGGGTCACGTCATACCTCGACAGCACGGTTTGCAATTTGAAATTGAAGCCCGTACTGCTCTTCTTCAAAAGCTGGCGGAACCTGTCGGCTCCGAATTTTTTGATATACTCATCCGGGTCTTTCGCACCCTCCATTTGCAGGATGCGCACGTCCAATCCCACCTTGGCAAAAATGGCCATGGCACGGTGGGCGGCTCTTTGCCCTGCCTCGTCAGAATCATAAGCAAGAATGACCTGCTTGGTGTATTTTGCCATGATCCGCGCGTGGTCGTCTGTCAGAGCGGTTCCCAAAGAAGCAACAGCGTTTTCAAAGCCTGCGGCATGAAGGGCCACCACGTCCATGTTACCCTCGCAGAGGATCAGCTCGTCGGCACAATGGTTTTTGGCAAAATTCAGTGCATACAGATGCTTGCGCTTCTGGAAGCCGGGGGTATCCGAGGAATTTAGATATTTGGCCTTGGAATCTCCTCCCACGTCACGGCCACTGAAGGCCACCACGTTACCCGTGGTATCAATGACGGGGAACATGATACGATTGCGAAAATAATCGTAGGCCCGTCCGCTCTTTTGACTGATGCCGCAAAGGAAGGCTTCTTTCATTTCTTGATCCGTATATCCCTCTTTTTTGAGGACGGTCACCAGAGCGGTAAAATCGTTGGGCGCAAATCCCAGCCCAAAGCGGCGGATGACAGGCACACTCAAGCCGCGCTTTTCCTGTAGATAGGCCATGCCTTCCCTGCCCAAAACGGGGTCGAAAAGACATTCTCTGAAAAAGCGGGCGGCGATCAGGTTCATTTCATAAACACGCTTGCGTGAAAGTCCCCGCTTTTCCTCTTCGGCAGATCGGGGAATGTCCACTCCCGTGCGTTTGGCTAAAAATTCAATAGCATTTGGATAATCCAGATTTTCCGAACGCATAATAAAGGTGAAGGCATCCCCGCCCGCCTCGCAACCGAAGCAGAAAAAGCTCTGGGAATCGGGGAAAACCGTAAAGGACGGTGTTTTTTCGCTATGGAAGGGGCAGGAACCGTTATAGTTCGACCCCGCGCGGCGCAGGGTAACGTAAGACCCGATAAGGTCTACGATATCGCACCGGTCCTTGATGGCCTCCACCACTTCATGTGGGATCCTCATTCGTGCAACCCCCTCCAAACCCTGGGGATGAACAGCTCCCCGTAAGTCTCAATGGCATAGCGGTCGGTCATGCCCGAAATGAAATCGGCTACACAGCGCTCCACCGCCTCACCGTCCTGCACCATGCGAACATACAGGGGCGGCATTTTATCAGGGTGCTTGACAAAGTGGTCAAAGAGGGCGTATACCAGCTCCTTGGCCTTGGCTTCCTCTCCTTTAGCCACAGGGTTTTTATAAACATTTTCAAATAAAAACGCCCGTAGTCGATCCGTTGCCGCTTGCACCTCAGAGGTCATGGATATCTCAGCTTTGCCGTCGCTGGCGGCGATGACCGAGGACACCATGGTATCAATACGGTCGCCGTGGGTGTTACCCAGCACGGCACATATATCCCGAGGAATATCGTCCGGACGGAGGATACCCGCGCGGCAAGCATCGTCAATGTCGTGATTGATATAAGCGATACGGTCGGCAAATTTAATAAGCACACCCTCAGGGGTAGAGGCTATGCTTTTACCCGTATGATTGACAATGGCATCCCGCACTTCCCATGTGAGATTTAGGCCCTTGCCGTTATTTTCCAAACATTCCACGACACGCAGGCTCTGCTCGTAATGAGCAAAGTTAGGGTCATAGCATTGGCGGAGAGCATCCTCTCCCGCGTGACCGAAGGGCGTGTGTCCCAAGTCGTGACCCAAGGCAGCAGCCTCGGTAAGATCCTCGTTGAGACGCAGAGCGCGGGCCATGGTACGTGCCACCTGACAAACCTCCAGGGTATGGGTCAGGCGGGTGCGGTAATGATCGCCGGCGGGAGCTAAGAACACTTGCGTCTTATACATCAGGCGACGGAATGATTGGCAATGGATGATGCGGTCACGGTCGCGCTGGAATTCGGTACGCATGGGACAAGGCTCCATAGGACGTTCCCTGCCCTTGGTAGATGCGCTGTGGGTAGCGTAAGGCGAATCCTCCAGGATCATCTCTTCCCGGAGTTCAAAACGCCGACGCAAATCGGCCTCGTTGAGCTTCACACGATCCTTGGACATTCATCATCACTCCTTCCCAAACTTGACTTGATACCGAAATCATACTTCGCTACATTCATAATATACGCAGGATTTTCTCTTTTTACTTTTCATTCAGCATTTATTTTGCAGGAAAATTTATTATTTTGATGTTTTGAAAAAAAGAAGTGCGCAAAGCGCAAAAAAGGGGCGAACACAGTTCGCCCCTTTGGTCATCAATTTTAATCTTCTCCTGCAAAAGGTCTGTGAGCTTCCACGAAATCGTTGAGCCCGGCGCGGCGAAGCATCTGCTTTTCGTCGGGATGAATCGCGACAACAATACAATTTTTACCGCTTCTCTCCCCTGCCTTAGCGGAGAAATAGAGGTAATATTGCTCTTTGTGGTGGTATCTCGGGCGCATCAATACCGAGGTGATCCCCCAACTTTTGACGTATTTCCAAGGCATTTCCCGTTTGCAACGACCAAAGCGGTACAGACGCACGCCATTGTTATCCACAACAACACGCTGACCCAAGGAAACGCAGAAAAAATAGCCCCCAATACCCCCAAGTCCTACAGAGCAGACAATCGCGAGCCAAAGCTCGCCTGTTTCATCGGGCATGCCGCTGATGGCAAACGCCACCCACGGCAGAGCCGCAACAGAGAGCATCAAAAGAAAAAGGAGTGACATCATCCCTTGAAAAAATTTGCTATGGTACAGGACGTAGCCTGTGTCGGTCTTTTCAATTTTGATATGCTTCATCGTCGTTCCTTTCTTATTCATCAGTCTTTCGATTGACAAGCTCACGGCCGCCAATGCTTGTGCCGACCCGTTTGGCTTTATGGGGGATTCGGTCTACGCAGAAGTCCATTAGCTCGCTTTGAAGGATGCTCACAGATTCACGGGGCGACAGTTCTATGCTGATGCGTTTTCCGTCAGCGGCGTTTTTTCTGTCCGAGGACACAAAAAACTCATATCTCTCCTCGGCGCGCCGATAGTGGTACGAAACCGTAGACACATCCATCACGCCCCACGACTTGATCTCCCGCCACGTCAAAGCAGAAACGCGACAGAACAAGCGATAAAAGCGCACGCCCTTTTGGTCGAACACCAGTTTTGCTCCGACGGTCAGCCAAAAGGCATACCCCCCAAGCGCCATACCCCCAAGACCGACCACGCACCAGAAGATACCGGGAAGCTTAAACGCAAGTTGTCCGTCCTTAACCCACCATGGCATAGAAAAGGTAAAAATGCTCAACCCGAGAATCATCGCGGCGCTTATCCCTTTTAGCAGCGTATGTCCGATGCTTTGGCGCAGCACGTAGCCCTCGGCGGTCTTGACAATTTTGACTTTTTTCATTGCGGTTCACTCCTTATCTGTCAATCGCCCCGTATCTGTCAAGCTCCCCGTACAGGGGATAGTCCGACCTGAACATAGGCACGTAGGCTTCATCGTCGCCGTCCAAGTGCGCGCGGCAGTAAGGGATCAGTCCCGAATTTCGGAGTGCCTCGGTATCCTCAAGGTAGACTGCAATGGCCACCCCTCGGAATTTACGGGGGAACTTCTTGGTTTTGCTATTTCGCATTTGCATAACCTCCGGAGAAAAATAGAAACGGTATGCCGTGCCGTGGTATTTCACATAACCCCAATAAGAAAATCCCCAATCCTTGATCTCCGACCAACGTATGATCACGGGCTTTTGGCGACGGTAACAGACGGTGATGCCATCCTCGTCCAGCCGCCACGGCGTTGTGGCGAAATCCTCCGCGACCAAGGAGAAGACAATCCCCGCACCGCAAAAGCAAGCCATCACGATGAAAAGAATCATGCCCGGAAGCTCCTTCACCACGAAGGAAAAGACGATCGCACCGCTTGCACAAAACAAAAAATAAACCGAAGACATACAGAGCAAAAAGATTCGGCTGAAATTCGCGCCTCGCGCGCGGAGATGGTAGCCTCCCTCGGGGAGCTTGGTAATGTCAAGACGGAATTTTTTCATAGGAGGCTCCTTTCAGAAAATGTATAGCGGTTCAATGCTTTCACACAGCCACCGCCACCGCGACGATCACCGACAAAAAGGCAATAATGAACGACCCCCATCCGATCATATACCAATGATCAAAGACGGTCCGCTCCTCCTCGGGGATGGAAAGACGGTCTGACATATTTGCAAAAATAACGTTGACCACGATAAAATGGAGTGCCAGCGGTATGATCCCGATGCAAAGAATGCCCCCAAACCAAAGACCGAAGACCACGTTCAAAGCGGCATAGACCAGATGGACGGCAGCATTGACACGGCAATAGGCGGTCATCACCCTCGCCTTTCGGTTGGTGAAAAGCGTTTTGATACGGACTTTGGTCGGAGCTTCGGCGGTTTGCTGCTCCACAACCTTTTTGTACGCCTTGCGTTGTTCAAGAAACAAGAGAATACCAACACCCGCAAACCCGCCAAAGCCCACCATCCAGCACAGACCGAAGTTAAAGATCCAATGCCACCAAGGGCGGGACACGATGGTCGTAAGATTCCCATCGGCATCGGCACGATAGACCTGATAGGTACTGAAATAGATCTCTCCCGCTTGAAATTCCCCCGTGGATTCGTTTTCCCAATCATAGGAAAGATCGAGGGAATTACTGGGGATTTTTCGGATAAATGCACCGCTTTGGGCATTGTAAATATAGGCATTGTCGTTGCCGTAGATCACCAATTCCTCGGGGTGGATCTCAAAATAGGCGTTTCTCAAATAGGGCGTGGAGACCGCCCAGAGAAACTCACCGTTTTCGGTGTATGCGTTGACGTAGGAAGCGTCGTTATAGCACACGTAGATCATACCGAGGGGCTCGTGATGCAAAACCGTCTTTATCTCGTCGGGGGCGGTCAGCTCGGGCTGGAGGTTTTCATAGTCTTGGGTGTCCACCATGCAAAGGCTTCGACCGATCACCCCCATAACCCCTGAGGCAAAGATCATGAAAATGAAAAGATAGACAAGGGGGATCTTGAAGAGGTCTTTGCATTTGAATCTGATCTTATTGTTTTCCATGGACTTCCCTTTCGCGGCTTTAAATCAACCGCAGCTTCTCCGCCACCCGCTTGCCGTCAAAGATGATATAGCTGTGGCTGTCGTCGTCATATCCCACGTGGATCTCGTGGCCGTCCACCGTGGCACAAAGATCGTGTTCAAACTCAATCACAGACTTCATCTCGTCGTAGACCACGCCGTTCACGATCAGCTCGTTGGTACTACCCACGCGGCGATAGCAGATGCGGTAGTACCCAACCGTCTTTTCCAGCAGGATCTTGCATTTGATCCCCATGTTGGCGCGGCGCAGACCCGTATCGTCCACGCCGTGGGTTCGTCTTTTGTCACGCTTTTTCAAGCGGTCGGCTTCTTTGCGTTTATGGGTCGATTGGATGACGGCGTAGACAATGAAGAACACACCGCAAAAGATCACGAAAACACCGATGAAAATATAGCCGTTGTCGAAGGCATCCAGCTCCTCTTGGGAGGTCTCGAAATTCATCAGTTCTTGGGTGTCGGTTTTGATCTCCACCACGTAGCCGTTGTTGGGATTGACCATCAAGTAAAGCCGCGTGCCTTTCTCCAGGGAATTCATGGCCTTGCGGAGATCCGAGCTTTCGGTGTGGGGGTAGATCTCGTACGTTGATCCATCCGTGAAGTGGATGGTACAGTCATTCCGCGCGGTCGTGTATTTTTCGAACTTTCCCTCATAAGCGACGGCCTCTTCACGGGGGATGGGCTTGTTATCCTGTTGCGGAATGATAAAGAAAACGCCCATGAGAAAGCACAAAAGCGCAACGATCAGGGTGGCGGGCAGAGAATTCAAGATAGTATCTGCCATGGCGCTCTTAGAGTTTCTGTACTCGCTGTTTTTCTTGTTCTTTTTCATGAAGGCTCCTTTCGAGAGGGTTTCACTTATATATAAACGCTAAAGAATTGAAAATCTTACAAATTCACAATCACTTCTTCGGGATCCACCACCTCACAGCCAATGGCAAAGAGGGCTACCTCCCAAGGGGCTTTTTCTGCCCTTACCAACCCTTGATTACCCCTGCTTCGCCGTCAGCCATCGGTCCCGCTCTGCGGGGGCACTGTCCCCTTGGGAGGCGGCGATATGAGTGCGGCAGTAGGAAAGAAAGCCGGATTCCTCCAGTACTTCACGGTCGAACTTGACCAGCTCAATGATGTGGGAGCAGGTGGAGGCATCCTCGGCAGTGACGCGGGGGACGTTTGAGAAGAACAGGAGCGTGCGGGGGTGGTATAGACTGTAGCGTCCCTTATGGAGGACGACGACGGTGCCCCAATCCTTCACTTCAGCCCAGCGGAGCAACTCGTCCTCACGGGCACGCTTGTTGTGGACGCGAATGCCCTCACTTGTGACGGTGAGACGGCACCGCCGCTCGCGGATGATGGCCTTAAGGCCTGCCGCGTAGAGGAGGGCACAGCCCGCCAACATGAGGAGAGTCTCGGGAAAGTAGCGAGAGAGGTCGGAGAGGGTCAGGATCAATCCCAGGGTGGCGGCGGCCAAAATAACGGAGGAGATCACGGTCTCGGAGGGGGCGTGGCGAAGAATATAGCCGTTGGGTGCCTGATCAATTTTCATGGCGGCTCCTTTCTATGTGTGAGTGGGTGATACAGAGATACGACATACCAGATACCACGCAAGGCGGGTCACGGCCCACCCGTATCTTATATCTCGTATCCTTGTATCTAAAAAATTGCCCCCTCCCCCATTACGGGAGAGGGGGTGACTCCGACAGGATCCATCCTGCCGCTTGGGTCTATCTAAGAATTACTTCTTTTCTTCGGTTGCGGCTGCGGCCTTACCGCCCACGAAACCGGAGATCATGCTCTTGACGTCCAGGCCGGTGGCTTCCTCCAGGCCTTCCATGATCTGGTTGGAGGAGTTCATGACGTCACGCAGCAGCTTGGTGGAATTGCCGTCGCCGTACATAACGATCTTGTCGGTCTGTGCCAGGGGTGCGGCGGCGTTCTTGACCACCTCGGGGAGTGCCTGCAGGTACATTTCCAAGACGGAGGCTTCGCCCATCTTCTTCTGAGCTTCTGCCTTCTTCTCGATGGCCTCTGCCTCGGCAAGACCCACGGCGCGGATACCTTCCGCTTCCTTCATCTTGGCGTAAGCCTCAGCCTCTGCGATGGCGCGCTTGGCCTCAGCCTGACGCTCCTGCTCGTACTTCTCGGCTTCCGCAGCCTTCATACGAGCCATAGCGGCCTGCTCTTCCTCGTAACGCTTTGCCTCGGATTCCTTCTGACGGCGGATGAGATCTGCTTCGGCTCTCTTCTCGGCCTCGTACTTGAGTGCGTCGGCCTTCTTTTTGATCTCTGCGTCCAGCTTCTTTTCCTGGAGAGCGATCTCTTTTTCGAACAGCTCGGCTTCCTTTTCACGGCGAGCGATATCAGCATTGGCGGAGGTGACTTCGATGGTCTTTCTCTGCTCCTGCTTCTGGATATCGTAAGCGGCGTCGGCTTCTGCCTTCTTGATGTCGGCGTCTTTCTTCAGCTCTGCCTCACGGATGGCCAGGGTGGTGTTCTGCTCGGCGATGCGCTGGTTGGCCTCCACGGCCACTTTGTTGGCAGACTCGCGGGCGTTGGCCTCGGCGATGGCGATGTCACGGGCGGCCTCAGCCTTGGCAATTTGGGCAGCCTTGCGGATCTGCTCCACGTTATCAATACCCATGTTCTCGATGGTGCCTGCGCCGTCCTTGAAGTTCTGAATATTGAAGTTGACGATCTCAATACCCAGCTTCATCATATCAGGGATGGCATTTTCCTTGATCTTTTCAGCGACGATCTGACGCTCCTGAACCATTTCCTTCAGGCCCACGGAGCCTACGATCTCACGCATATTACCTTCCAGCACCTGGGTGACCAGGAAGATGAGCTGACGCTGATCCATGCCAAGGAGAGCCTCAGCGGCCTTCTCCAAAAGCTCGGGGTTAGAGGAAATCTTGATGTTGGCGACACCGTCTACGGTGACGTTGATGAACTCGTTGGTGGGGATGGCTTCACTGGTCTTGATGTCCACCTGCATGACGTCCAGAGACAGTTTATCCAGACGCTCGATGAGGGGGATGCGGATGCCGGCTTTACCAATCAGGATCTTCTTCTTTTTGCGAACACCGGAGATGATGTACGCACGGTTCGGGGGGGCCTTGACGTAGCCTGCGATAAAGAACAGCAGGATGAAGGCGGCAACGCCGATGATGATCCCTATGACATAGTTGGGCAGAGCCAATGCCATGAGACTGATGTGGTTGAACATAGTGGTTCCTCCTTTAAATTTTTTCGATGGCTATGTACCGTCCATGGGACGGCAGGGATCCGATGGCTGTGTCACGGCGGTTGCAACCGTCGTGACGGTGGTCTCGGATACCACAGCATCGGACGCAGCTGCAAGGCCACCCGATGTTGTAATTATTATATCACACGGTCACGCGATTGTCAATAGGAATTCAAAGAATTTTCGCGTAGTTTTCAAATTTCGGCATTTTCGCTATATTTCCAAAGGGCGATTTGTGTATATTGAGGGTGGGTTATATAGGTCCGTATGATGCAGACGATTTTTTCTAACAGAATCGCCTATAAAAATGAAAAATCCCCCCAAAAAGCAAAACGCTTCCCCCTTTGGAAGAAGCGTTTTTTACGATCATTTTTATTTTCTCTTCAATTTCCCTACCACACGGCCGCAACAGCTCACGTCGGAAAAATCCTTCAGCATGATGGGTGCGTAAGCGGTATTGAGGGAAACCAACCGATCTCCGGCATATTTTTTGAAGTAGCCCGAGCCGTCCAAAACGAAAATACCCAGCTCGCCCTCTTCCACAAAATCACAGCTTTCCACCAGCAAAACGTCGCCCGAATGATACTTGGGCTCCATGCTGTCACCCGAAATACGCAACGCGTAGTCGGCCTCGCGGGTCTTAGGCGCATCGGGAATGAAAATATCCGTTCCCGTATTCTCGGACAAAAACTCGCCCACGCCGGCAGATACCGGCATATCGTACAGGGAAATCTTCCGTCTGCCCACACCGGCAGGCAAAGAGCCTCGGATGATCCGCCGTTCGGGTGCAGCAGCTTCGGCAACCGGCACAACGGGCGCGGGACGAACCGTTGCAACGACGGCAGCGGGCGTTTCAGCTTCGGGAGACTCGGAGGTTTCAAACTGATATCGGAAGGATTCACTTTGCTTGATAGCGGCCGCCACGGCACGTTGAGCCGCATCCCCTCGACGCCCCCTGCGATTAACCTGCTGCTGTTCAGCCAAATTGCGGAGCAATAGCGCTTCCTCTGCGGCCTGGCGAGTACTGCGGTCACGCTCCTTCTCAGCAACGGTAACCACCATGGAACGGCCGTAGGCATCCAGCAAGCGGTAGTTTTCCACCAAATGAATTTCATCGGCGTCCAATGTATAATTGTTGGTATTCTCCGGCTCACCCGTCATCAAATAATCCAAAGAACATTCCAAAGCGCGGCAAATGGCCACCATGTTCACAAGCTTGGGAGAATCGCTGATACCCGCCAGCAATTTGGACAGAGTTCCCAGGGGAATCCCCGTCATATCCGACAGCTTTTCGTTGGTGATTTTTCTCTCGCTTTTGATTTTTTTGATTCTATCCAGATAGGTTTCCTGCATGGCACATCCCCCGATGATTCTTTCTTTGGAATTATTATAGCACATAATTTGCGATTTGTAAAGGGGTTTTCCAAAATTTGTTCCGATTTTTGACATTTCCGTTTTGCGAAACCCTTTTTTCTTCCTCCTGCTTTTCCGGAGCGGCAAATCATGGACTCGAGACACAAGAATTTTGTGAACTTTTCATTTTTTACATATAATTCACGGGTTTCATATTGCATTTTTTCAAACCTTATGTTATACTAAATATGTATTTTTTATTTATCGGGGAAGGATGGTGCTCGTCTTCGGCGGGCGGGAATGACATTATGGCACAAGTAGACATAACCCGTGAGCAACGCAAGCAGGAGGGCTTCAGCAACGAGACCTACATCAAGCTGCAGTCTCAAAAAATCCGAGACAGAA
Organism: Oscillospiraceae bacterium; assembly: GCA_015064015.1. Classification (GTDB taxonomy): domain Bacteria; phylum Bacillota; class Clostridia; order Oscillospirales; family CAG-272; genus CAMEON01. The sequence goes on from SVTB01000002.1 coordinate 33,302, forward strand.
TTGACACTTTCGGTGGCAAATTGTACATGGAATTTGGCGGCAAACTCTTTGACGATTATCACGCCGCCCGTGTTCTTCCCGGCTTCGCACCGGACGCGAAGCTCTGTATGCTGCAGGCCTTGGCCGACGAAGCCGAAATCGTCATCGCCATCAACGCCGCAGACATCGAAAACAACAAATATCGCGGTGATCTGGGGATTACATATGACCGTGAGGTCATGCGCCTGATTGATTGCTTCCGCCGCGTCGGCCTATACGTCGGCAGTGTTGTCTTGACGCGTTACACGGGTCAGCACGCCGCTGATTCTTTCAAAAAGACCATGGAAAATCTGGGCGTTAAGGTGTACCGTCACTATCAAATCAACAATTATCCTTCCGATGTGGCCCACATCGTCAGCGAAGAGGGATTTGGCCGCAACGACTATATCGAAACCTCCCGTTCCTTAGTCGTGGTCACGGCTCCCCGGGTAGCGGCAAAATGGCCACCTGTCTCTCCCAACTTTACCACGAGCACAAGCGAGGCGTGGCTGCGGGATACGCCAAATTCGAAACCTTCCCCGTATGGAACCTTTCCTTGAAGCATCCTGTTAATTTGGCTTATGAGGCCGCGACGGCTGATTTGGCTGATGTCAATATGATCGACCCCTATCACTTGGAAGCATACGGGCAAATATCGGTCAATTACAACCGCGACATTGAGATTTTTCGCGTGCTGGAATCCATGATGACCCGTATTTTCGGCAAGTGTCCCTACAAGAGCCCTACGGATATGGGTGTCAACATGGCGGGATACGCCATTTATGACGATCAAGCTGTCAGCGAGGCTTCCAAACAGGAAATCATCCGCCGCTATTTCAAAACCGCCTGTTCCCGTTGCAAAGGACAAGCCGACCCCGAAGAAATTCGCAAAATCGAACTTCTCATGGATGAGGCAGGTATTACCCCCGAATGCCGCCCCACCGTTCCGGCCGCCAGACAAGTGGTTCAACGCACCGGCCGCCCTGCTGTGGCCATCCAGCTTCCCGACGGACACATGGTCACAGGCAAGACCACCGATCTTTTAGGCGCGTCCTCAGCCGCAATTCTCAACGCGCTGAAATATCTGGCACAAATTCCCGATGAGATCAAGCTCATTTCTCCTGAGGTCATCGAGCCTATCATGCATCTCAAAACCCATTTGGGAAGCCGCAACCCCCGTATGCACACCGATGAGCTGCTCATCGCGCTCTCCATCTGTGCCGTGACCGATGAATACGCCGCCCGCGCCATGGAGGAGCTGGACAAAATACGCGGCAGCGAAATTCACTCCACCGTCATCCTCGCACACGCCGATGAAAAACTGTTCGGCAAGCTGGGTGCTCGCGTCACCAGCGACCCAGTATTTGAGGAAAAACGCCTGTACCACGGTGTTTGACAGAAGGGTATCTTCCAATCGTACAAACCAAGGGCTTTCCTATCCGGGAAAGCCCTTTTTCTATGTATATCAAGGTGACCACAGCTGTGCCAACGCATCCGCCAACGGACGCATAGCTCCCAGCGCTTCTTCGTAAGTATTACCGGCGGCACCAATTTCTACGGTCAGAAGGACAACCTGTGGGCTTTCGGTCAACACAGCTCCCTGCTTCAGACATACGGGGGCGCTGAGGGTTTGGCTTTTTCGATACAGACCTCGGCGCAAAAGAACCGCCATATCCAAATCTCTCAGCCCCACGCTTTCGTCACGGTTGGTATCTACGGATATTTTTATTTGAGCGATTGACTCGTCTTGATAGAACCCCTGCGTACGCAAAATATCTCCCTCGGGCATTTCGGCACTTCGCCGCAAATCCAAAACCATACGGATACGAGGATAGCGGGTCAGCATCTCCGAAATTTTTTGTTGTGAAATTTCATACGTATCCAAGTGAGATGTGCCGGCATCCTCTGCGATGGTCAAATGATACACTTCTCTACCACGCAGGCGAAAAAGTGCCGTCAAGTGCTCTCCAAGAGTGACCACGCCTCGCTCGGGATATCCCCCGTCCTCGGGAATCTCTACCGCAAATCCATGCAATCCCTCCGTTGCGATATCTCCTCCATCTCCGTATGTTTCATACGGATGGCTATGTAGAATCAGCACCGCCGCCTCCCTCGGGAGAAGAGGAATCTCCTTTTGGGGCGCCTCCTTGACCTCTCCCGATAAGCCTAATATACAGTCCTCTCCCAGCCACCATTGGCTGATATCTTTGGATACCACGAAACTCCCCTGCGGTCTTTCGAGGGGGGGGAGTGTATCCAACTCCTGCGGAGGGGACGGCGGAGCAGTCGTGGAATCGGTTGTCCCCACAGAGGTCGGCATTTCTAACGGCAACTCATTGTTAAAAGGGTAGTTCCCGGTCGGAGGCAAGCGGTGCGACAATATTCCCAGCATGATTTGATGCTGTATCTCCCCCTTGGAAAGGCCTTCGCCCAGCACGATCATTCGGCCGAGCAGAGATCCTACTGCCAGAAAAAACCCCAAAAGCAATACTCCCCACACCACCCAAAGGCACGTCAATTTCTCTCTTGGCAATGAAGTCTCCCCCGCTTCCTGCACTTTAAAATTGATGCAGGATTCTTTTCGTTCATCCGCAGGCGCATATTCTGCGATTTGTGTTTCCTCCGGAATTTGCGACAGCCATTGTTTTTTCATGCGAGCCCCCTCTTTATACATTATTATAAAGAGCTTATGCGGGTCTTGAGCATTTCATGCTCACAGCATTCCCACGCCGAAAGCATAATTGATAGCGCCTGCCAACAGACGACAAGAGATCTCCGTAATACTGTCCCCATCCTTTGGAGATACCACAAAGCTCCTTCCCTGCTCCAACACCGCTTCCAAAGCCGGCGAAAGCTTCTCTGCCATTCCTGCATTCGAGAGCGCATCATACACCAAAGTAGCGGAATCCACCACGGTAGGAATCCCAATGCCTATGACAGGGCATCCCATGCTCTCATGATCCAAAGCGAGACGGTTATTTCCAATGCCCGCGCCCGGAGAAATACCTCCGTCCGAAAGCTGAACCGTGGTGGCTAAGCGGTCGCAACTCCGTGCCGCCAGCGCATCCACCGCCAACACCAAATGGGGCTTGACATACTCCGCCGCACCTTGCACCAACGTCACAGATTCGATACCTGTTTGTCCCAACACACCCGGCATAACGGCCGACAGCTCACAGCACCCCAATGAACCGTACAGTGCGCGGTCTTGGCTTTTCATGTGGCGCGTCGCGGTCAATCTCCGCACGGTTCCCGGGCCTATGGCATCAGGGGTCATATCTGCGTTGCCCAGACCCGCCACCAAAATTCGGGTGTTCTCGCGAGGTTGATATCCCAGCATCTCCGCAGCCAGCTTGCGCATCTCATCTCCCAAAATTCGACACAGCGCCGAAAGCGCCGCCTCCCCCAACAAGGTGACACGCCCGCAAGAGAGCGTGATATAGCGTCTGCCGTCATGCTCTCGACATCGAAGAATCGTAACATCTTCATACCCATCGGCCAAGAACACCCGCTCCTCATGGCGGTGTGTTTCCGGACGGCCCGCCTCGCACGCAAGATCAGTTCTGGTATAAGCGTAATCCACATATACGGCATCATTTTTGTTCATTATAGCTCCCTTCAACGGTGTTTTTTTATCAAAATTCCCCTTCTTTTGTGCGGCACACACCTGCTTTTATATTTCCCCGTTTCTATTTTTCCGCTACAAAGCGTTTCTTATGCAAAAAATATATTCTTCTCCCCGCCAAACCGTATGCAAAATGCACAGTTTTTAGGCGTCAAAGTTGTGCAACCGTCCGAAACTAAAAAACATATGAATTATCTTATTGATAAAAAAAGGATTGTATGATATAATAAGTAGGAGATAACTACATAGGATGGGTCATTGTCCGTAAGTGTCCCGTTCAAATACTCGAGGAGGTTTGATCACACCATGATGAAGCGTATTTTAGCTGTGCTTCTTTGCGTCGCCACCCTGCTGACAACCTTTGTTTCCTGCGCCAAGGAAGACGAGGAATATAAGGGTCAGTACATCACCGCATACATCACCGACAATGTATACGATTTTGACCCTGTCAAGGCTTACAAGAACGAGTCCTTGGCCAAGATTGTCAGCCTGATGTTCGACACACTCTTTGTGCTGGACAGCAACGGCAAGGTCAAGAAGTCTCTTGTCAAGGATTACTGGACAGAAGAAAATGAAAGTGCGGGCGAGTACAAAATGTATCTGCGCCTCAACAATACCAACTGGTCCGACGGCACCGCCGTTTCCGCCAACGACATCGTTTTCGCTTGGAAGCGTCTGCTGGAGGTTGATGCCGACCAGGAGGCCGCATCCCTGCTGTTTGATATCAAAAACGCCCGTGCCGCCAAGGAAGGCGATGCCTCCATCGACGACGTGGCCATTTACCCCTCCGAAACTCAGCTTTTGGAAATCCAATTCGAAGGCAAGATCAACTATGATCAGTTCCTCTTGAACCTCACCAGCTTGGCATTGGCTCCTCTGCGTGATGATATCGTTTCCAAGAGTGAAGACTGGGCCAAAAAGCCCGGTACCATGGTTTGCAGCGGCCCCTTCAAGCTGGGCCGTATCAACTGGAAGCTTATGGGTTCCAAGTCCGAAGATCCCACCGCCGTGTCCACCGACAAAGACGGTAATTTGATCTACGACGAAGACGGTATCCTTGTGACCGGCGGCGAGTTCAGCAATCAGCAGGTCACCGACTTCATTTTGGAGCGTAATGTATATTACTATCGTGAGAACAATCCCGAAGTCAGCATCTTCAAGTCTGTTAAACCCTATCGAATCTGCGTAGACTGCTCCCTCACCGACGAGCAGCTGGTCGCTGCTTACGAGGCCGGTATGCTGATGTACGTCAGCGATATTCCCCTGAGCATCCGTAACCAGAGCAACGCCCTGACCGACAACGCTACCGTGGCATCCACCTCCATGTCCACCAACGCCATCTACTTCAACCAGAACGCTATGATCGCCGACGGCTCCGAGACCGGTTCTGCCCTCTTTGCAATTCCTGAAGTCAGACAGGCTCTGTCCATGGCCATTGATCGTCAGGATTTGGTCAATACGGTCAAGTACGCCGAAGTAGCTACCGGTTATGTTCCTACCGGCGTATTCAATACCAACAATAAGAAAAACACCTTTAGAGCTTCCGCAGGAAGCACCTCCGAGTACCTCACTACCAACATTGACAATGCAAAGAGCCTGCTTTCCGGCGCCGGTGTGACTGCTTCCAACTACACCTTCACCCTGAAGTACGCTGCTTACGATGAGGTTCACGAGGCCATCGCAAAGGCTATTGCTGAGTCTTGGAAGGCTCTGGGCTTCAATGTCGAAGCCGTGGCTCGCCACACTATTGAGAACAATGACTTCTACAAGTACACCAAGGAAACCCCCAAGGATATCTGCGATGACTTGTACGCACAGGATCTGCAGACCGGTAACTTTGAGGCCATTCTGTTCGATAACGTAGCTTACTCCGCTGATGCTTACTCGGTACTCGCCTCCTTCGCTCTGGCATTCTCCGGCAAGGCAATGGATATGTCCAATACCGACAACTATCAGTTGACCCCCCATATCACCGGTTACAATTCCACCAAGTACAACGAGATTATGGAAGCAGTTCACTTCCTGCAGTACTACAACAAGTTCAACTCTCCCAACGGCGTGCTTGCCACCACCTACTTCAACCAGAACGAGAGCACCGAGGCCAACGCCGCCGCCGAGAAGGCCATGTATGACACCATCAAGGCAATCTATGAGGAATATGGTATTTCCACCGACTCCAAAAACTATCTGGAATCCAGAGCCAAGCTCCTCCACGCCGCAGAAGATATCTTGATGAAGGATCTTCCCGTAGTTCCCGTGCTCTTCAATTTGGATGCTACCGTTACCGCTGACAGCCTGAAGGGTCTGAGCAGCACCTACTATATGCCCGCCAACTTCAAGAATGCGGAGATCAAGAAGTACGAAGATTACCTCGCAAGTGGTAAGGCATACATCAACGAGAACTTCTCTTCCATGAAGTTTACCGAGGCTAAGGAATGCCAGTATACTGATTTCGAGCTCTTCAAGACCGCCAACACCATCTATGCCCAGTTCTATCTGGACGAGAAGGAAGCCATCACCCTGCCTCCCAAGGAGACTGCGGCTGAAGCGAAGTAAAAAAATCAACCCAAATCCCCGATGCGACTGCATCGGGGATTTTTTACTTATCATTGACGCATATTAAAACCGAGCCCCTCACTCATGTGAGGGGCTCGAGCGTTTAAGCAGGATTGTGGTTCAGGAGCATTTTGCCCCTGCATGGCGTTTATACGTCAGCCTCGGTGAAATCCACATGACCGCCGATTTTGCCTGTACCGCTTTGTCCGTAGGTGTTATCACCTAACACGCGAATGGATCCGTCATCGCAGAAGTAAGCAGTAAAGCTGTAGCCTGCGGCAACATCCACTACACCGGAGTAGATCTTTTTGCACGTACCGCCCGTAACAGGAGAACCGATGCCGCCGTCCTGGTTAAGGCCGTATACATAAGCATCGCCGTTTTCGGAGAGAATCACCATGTTAGAGAAGTAGATATCTGCCTTTTCAACACCGCTCATCACCTTACGGAGGGTGGGATTATTGCCGCCGCCCTGGTTAAAACTATTGAAATCACGCCAGCCGGCATAGTAAAGATCGCCTTTTTCGGTGACAGCCAACATTTGATGCTCACCGGAATCAATATAGACCACGTTCTCAAGCAACAGAACGGGGGTAGTAATGATATCGCCGTGGTTCTGAGAAAGCTTCTTCCAGCGGTTGTCGCCAAGGCCGTAGAGCTTATCGTTGTCATCCACAAAGACAGTGGAACGGCGTCCTGCGGAGATCATAGATACGTTTTCGGCAATCTTCTGGAAGGTTTGAGTGGTACCGCCTTGGTTTTTGGAACCCATTTGGCCATTGGAGTTGGAGCCGATACCCCACATAACGCCCTTATCGTCAATGATCAGCATATGGTCATATCCTACGCTAACATCCACGATCTTTCCGTTGAAAGGAACAAGATCAAGTCTTGCATCATCGGTTTTTCCATTACGACCCAACTGACCGCAGGAATTGGAACCAACCGTATAAAGCTTCCCGTCCTTGGTAAGGATGGCGGTCATCAAAACCGAGTCTCCGTTTTCGATCGCCGCGCCTTGGGTCGTAGACACCTTAGCCACATTGTTCATTACAAAGGTGGGTGTTGTCACAGCGTTGCTGCTACTGTTCAGCGCAAGGATACCGTTTCGGTTATCACCCCAAGCATACAGCTCTCCGGCGCCTGTCAAGTAGAACATATAGTTAGAACCCGAGATCAGCTGACCGTTGGTATCAGCAGGGCCGGCTTTATCGCGCTTAGCAAAGACGGAAATGACACCGGAAGTTGTGACCTTGAAGGTAGCCGAGGTTTTTTGATCCTCTCTTTGTGTGGCACCACTGTTGGCCGTCCAAACGATACCATTGAGGGCATAGCCTGCTTTGACAGTCACACTCACTTCAAACTCGCGTTCCGTATCCTCAAATCGGAACTGGGTACCGTTGGGCACGGACTGACCGTTGACATAAACATCCACGCGATCGGGATTATATGAAATGGTAACACGGCGGAAGGACATATTTTCCATCTCTTCTGCAGAAGTGCCAAAGAAACTATAGAAGAAGGAAAGCGCATATTGGGCACGGTTGGAAATAAAGCTGCGGATACTGCTGACAGCGGCATTCCAAGTGCTGAGAGAGTAGCCCCAACGCTTTACCTGCAAAGGCATAAGGGGATTACGTTCGGTTACCAATGCCTCAAATTCAGCCGACATATACTCCGATGTCAAATAGTCGTTGACAATCTCGTAGTAACGGAGCATGAACTTCTCTTTGAAATCGATATTTTTCAAAAGATCACGCATCATCTGCCCACAAACAGAGCCGCTATTGCTGATAAACCAGAAGAAGTTAGCACCCTCAGTCGTGTTCGCACCGTCATTTTGGGGGAAGAAGGAGAGACCCATGTCCATATCCAAAAGGGTGAAGTGCCACTTGGTATCAAAGCCTGAGGGATCATCGGGGTTACGGTTGCGCCAGACCTTCATATTATTCTCGGGCCAGTCGCGGGCGTTAAAGAACAAACGAACGACCCACATATCAATGAAGGAGTCAATGTCCATCTGACTGCACACATAGGCGTAGGCCTCGGGATCTGCCAGGTTGTGGCTTCTCATGTAGGCGGTCATGGCGTTAAAGGAATCAGCATCGCCTTCAATTCCTGCAGACACCACGTAATTCGCCATATGGTCGGAATGTACCTTGGAGTAGTCACTCTCAATGACAGCCACGTTTTCTTTATCCACACCGTAGTGGCTTTCCACATATTCAGGAGAATAACGCTCACGGATATTGTAAACACCCCAAAATTCTCCATTGATGAACACCAAGGTGGAGGCGGATTCCATGTAATCCACGTTGGTATCCGCACAGACTCTTTGCATATAGGCATCTCGAATGAAGGAATTGCCATAATCGTTACCGGAATTACGGAGCAAGAGACGGTCGAAGGTGGTAATAGCCTGTCCCAAATGATCTTTGGCTCGACCGTCAAAGAGGTCGTAGTCTAAGTTCCCTTCTCTGCCGCCGTCTTCATTCAAATGACCCTTGTAGTAGATCCGAAAAGACTTCATGGGAAGTCCCGAAGAACCGTTACCGCTAACGGCTAACTCTACGGTAGAGTTACCCACGCGGTCACCGTCGGTATCGAAAACCTCCATGATGGCCGTACCTCTGCGGCGACCGCCCGTGATATTATGGGGATCCAGCAGATAATTGTTATAAAAACCTTCTCCTCCGAAGATCTCATCCACGGGCATGGAGATAGACATAACGGTCACGCCGTAGTCGCACAATTCGGGGATAACAAAATAAGTATTCGTATAGACAGGGGTAGATTCCGTACCGTTGGTTGCATAAGCCTTGATAACGTAACCACCGGGGAGCGTAGAAGAGGCGGGGGAGCCGATATATTTGTTGCCTGCCTTGATGGTAGGGCCCCATGCCATGTTGGAAGAATCCTTTAGCTGAATAGCTCCCGTATACTGCTTGCCGTTGACGGTAGGATCACTGCCGTCAGTAGTATAATAGATGCGATAGCCGCTTTGGGCCTTGAGGCTCAAAGCAAACGCCTTGTCATACACACCGGCGGGCTGAGAGAAGGTAACCTCGTTGATACGGGGAGAGATGACGGGATTGACACGGTTGCCCGAAGCCATGGGAGCGGCCTTTTGCAACTCCCCTGTGGCGCGCTCCGCTAAATTCACGGTATGATAGCCACTGTACTTTTTGAGAGCAGTACGAACAGCGATCTTATTCTTTGACATACCGTCCACAGCGTAGACGGATTCATTGTAGCTTTCGGTAGCCACAAAGACCGAAATCGCATCGTCAAAGAGCAGTATATTTTCATCACGGCCTATAGCCCAGCCAGAAGGGGCCAGGAGCAGACGGATCTCATGGTTGTCAATGACAGTATCCCACTCGGCATCATAATATTCCATACCAATGACCGCCATGGAGCTATCATAGTTAGCGACAGACTCACACTTGACAAGATAGTACCCGCCGGGAGCGATCGCGGCGTCCTCGGGAAATACAAACTGGTCAAAAGGAGCCGCTCCGTCAGACTTATAGTACAGAGACGCGCCCTTGAGAGAAACGGTATACATACTGGTGTTATAAAGCTGAACGAATCCCGATTCCATAACTGCGTCCGTATTCTTCTTGCCTGTTCCGTATACAGCGGAGATCATAACACCGTCGTAATCGTCGGCATTGCCGGGATGCAGAGAAGGATCGTAGGGCAATGTCTCCTCGGGCTCGGTAGCCTCAGGATCACCGGGGTTCAAAGGAGGCAAAGTAATCACGGGAGGACGGGTGATCTCGCCGGGATTGCTGTCGCCCGTAGGCGTTTGAGTGGAAATTTCTCCGGGATTCTCGGTTTCGTCCGGATCATCGACCGTCTCCATAGACCCGCCGGAAGAATCATCTCCTGTGACTGTCCCCGAAATCGCGGGCGAGGTTGCATCTCCTTCTTCGGTTTCGGGTATAGCCGTAGGGTCGCCGGGCGTGGGAATATCCATTGTACACGCCACAAGGCTTAACATCAAAACCAATACCAAACCTAATATAAGTAAAATCCATTTGACATTTCTTTGGGATTTTTTGTTTACCATCATGTACCTGCACTTTCTCCCCTAAAGGGAATTGCGTAGATTCCAAAATCATATTGACTTGACCACAGGAGACAAGTATTCAATGTATTATAGCATCAATATGATGATTTGTCAACATATCTCGTGCGTTTTTGGCACAATGCACAATACCGATTGAGGACTATGATTATACAAAAAATCCCCCGACCTTTGTCGGGGGATTGAATACAGCGCAGGATCACTTTAAGTCAATTTTAATCTTTTTTCTTCAAAACGACGGCAGCCATAGCGGCGGTCATCACGACCAGAGCGGCACTCATACTCATCATCGCGCCACAGCCCTTGGGGGCAGCGGGATCCTTACTCGCGTCATCCGTAGCAGGAGCTTGGGTGGAAGCTTCGGTAGGTACCTTGGTAGGTGCTTCGGTGGGTGCTTCGGTAGGCTCCTCGGTAGGTGCTTCGGTAGGCTCCTCGGTAGGTGCTTCGGTGGGTGCTTCGGTAGGAGCCTCGGTGGGCGCTTCGGTAGGTGCTTCGGTAGGCGCTTCAGTGGGCTCCTCGTAGGGACCCTCAGCGGTGCCGTTAGCAACCGAGCTATTATAGGCCACTTCCTCGGCGGTCAGAACACGATCGTACACGCGGATGTTCTTAAATAGGGCAGTCTGGGTATGAGTCTCTTTGTAGTGCCCGAAGAAGAAATTATCGGCACCCATATCGTAATTGAGGAAACGCTCGTCAATCAGCTCGCCGTCAATGTAGATACAGCAAAACTCACCGGGCTCATATGTCACGGTAACGGTGGAATTCTTCAAAAGTTCCACGCCGCCGGGAATCTCAGGGCGCTCCTCACGAGGACGACCGGAATACTTGAACTCCAGGCATCCGCTGTCAACGCGGACAAACAGGGAGAAATTATCATTGTCGCAGTTGAGGAAAGTGTGATATCTTGTGCCCGTACCCACAAAGTCGGCAAAATCGACTTCGATGGTGAACGCATCGCTGTTGATAACATCTACCACGTTCTGAGGAAAGAACTGGCGGTTGTTGGTAACCTGAAATCCTCCCTCGACAAACTTGTCATCCGCATCGGGCTCAAGAATAATGTTCCAAGAATCATCGGGATTGGCCTTGTTAACCCAAGTATCGGCAGCAAGATCAGGTGTGCCGTTGGCTTGGTTGTCAGCGCCGTCATACCATGCCACAAGACCTTTATCAATAAAGGCGGGGGCGACGGCATCATCGGCGGGTGTTACGATGATAGCGGCAGAAGTCAAAAGCAGGACTGTCAAAATGCAAAGAAGCAATTTTTTCATTTTCTTAATCCTTTCCGAAATAGTGATGGGGATTTGATGATTCTATTATATAATAGAATCAAGGGTTTGTCAAGAGACCAATGGTAAATTGTTGTTTGTAGGGGTACGGCCGGGGGAAACTTTTTGCAAAAAGTTTCCCCCATCCCCCCTTCAAAAACTCTTAAAACAAATTCATATTGATGAAAGTTTTTAGAGTTCCAAGAACCTTTTTTCAAGCGTTGCTTGCAACGCGAGGTTCATTGGTGGGGTTCAGGGGCAAAGCCCCT
>SVTB01000141.1 GCA_015064015.1 Oscillospiraceae bacterium
GCCGTGGGTGCTATGGCCGCCCTCTTGAAGGATGCTTTGAAGCCCAATCTGGTGCAGACCCTCGAGGGCACGCCCGCCTTCGTTCACGGCGGTCCCTTTGCCAACATCGCCCATGGCTGTAACTCGGTCATCGCCACCAAGATGGCCATGAAGCTGGGTGACTACGCTGTCACCGAGGCAGGTTTCGGCGCGGATTTGGGTGCCGAGAAGTTCCTGGACATCAAGTGCCGCATGGCAGGTCTGCATCCCGATGCAGTCGTGATGGTGGCTACCGTCCGCGCGCTTAAAATGCACGGCGGCATGGCCAAGACCGAGCTTGGTAACGAGAATCTCGTGGCTCTGGAAGCCGGTATCCCCAACCTGCTCCGCCACGTGTCCAACATCAAGGACGTCTACAAGCTCCCCTGCGTGGTGGCGGTCAACCGTTTCCCCACCGACACCGATGCCGAGATCGAGCTGGTCATTGAGAAGTGCAAGGCTCTGGGTGTCAACGTGGTTCTGTCCACCGTCTGGGCTGAGGGCGGCAAGGGCGGTATGGCTCTGGCCGAGGAAGTTGTCCGTCTCTGCGAGCAGCCCAATGATTTCTCCTTCAGCTACGAGCTGGGCGGCACCATCGAGGAGAAGATCGAGGCCATCGTCCGCCGTGTCTACCGCGGCGATGCCGTCAACTTTACCCCCGCCGCTAAGAAGGAGATCGCTCGTCTGACCGCTCTGGGCTACGACAAGATCCCCGTCTGCATGGCCAAGACCCAGTACAGCTTCTCGGACGACATGACCAAGCTGGGCGCTCCCGAGGGCTTTACCGTTACCGTTCGTAACGTCAAGGTCTCCGCAGGCGCAGGCTTCATCGTGGCGTTGACGGGCGACATCATGACCATGCCCGGCCTCCCCAAGGCTCCCGCCGCGCTGAAGATCGACGTGGATGAGGACGGCAAGATCTCCGGTTTGTTCTGATTTGTCAATTCAAAAAACGAGGATGACTCACGAATGTGGGTCATCCTGTTTGTTTGAACGACAAATTGTTGTTTGTAGGGATGCGGCCGGGGGAAACTTTTTGCAAAAAGTTTCCCCCATCCTCCCCTTCAAAAACTCTTAAAACAAATTCATGGGAATCTCTAAAAACTCTATTGGCGAGCGGGCCATGAGGGAGTTTTTCGTCAGATGATACAATTTTTTGCACGCGTAGTGGAGCTGCGCGAAGAAAAATATGTGAAATATGACGGGAAAATCACCATGGATTCGCCGTCAAGAGAATTTTTAGAGGTGACCTCATATTTATGAAGGTTCTTGGTGGGGTTTGGAGGCAAAGCCCCTGATAAACAATTTATTACGCTGATCCCCTCGGAAACGCATTCCCGCCCATTGCACACTTTACACAAAAACCACAAAAATCTTTTGAAATATTATGCGCTTTGTTTATTGACTTTTATCTACATTTATGGTATACTGTATAAAATCGAAATCAAGCAGGCTTATGGCGATTCAGGAACACTTGGGGTGGTGCAAACTTGTCCTTGTGACCCCCGTGTCGGCAGGCCTTTTTCATAAATTGTTAGAGGAGTTCACCATGAAAAAAACGGTTATGAAGAATGCGAATACCACGCTTCTCTCCCGTGCGGAGGAGGCTTTGGGTGTCGTTTTCTCTTTTGACGGCTGTGGTGTTTTCGTGGACGGATGCGGTGCGGGCATTTCTGCCTTTGACACCGTCGATCATGTGTTTTTTCCCGGTTTTTGCGATGTGCATGTGCACTTCCGCGAGCCGGGTTTTTCTTATAAAGAAACCATGAAAACCGGTTCTTTGGCTGCCGTACGCGGCGGCTATACGGCTGTTTGCACCATGCCGAATCTCAACCCCGTTCCCGATTCGCTTGAGCATCTGGCAGAGCAACAAAAGCTTATCGACGCAGGTGCTTGCATGAATGTCTATCCCTATGGATCCATCACTGTGGGACAGAAGGGAGAGGCGCTTTCCGATCTGCAGGGTATGGCAGGGAAGTGTATTGCCTTCTCTGACGACGGACGCGGCGTGCAAAGTGAATCCATGATGCGCTCCGCCATGGAGACCGCCAAAGCGTTGGGTAAAATGATCGTCGCCCATTGTGAGGTCAACGACTTGCTTTACGGTGGCTATATCCACGACGGACAGTACGCCAAAGCCCACGGTCACCGCGGCATCTCCTCCGAAAGTGAATATGCCCAGATTGAAAGAGATATCAAGCTGTCCCGAGAGACGGGCTGCGCCTATCATGTCTGCCATATCTCTACCAAGGAGAGCGTGGCGTTGATCCGTAAGGCGAAGGCCGAGGGCGTGGATATTACCTGTGAGACTGCGCCGCATTACTTAGTGATGGACGATAGCGACCTTCAGGAAGACGGACGCTTCAAGATGAATCCCCCCTTGCGTGACGCATCCGATAGGGAAGCACTGTTGGAAGGACTTTTGGACGGTACCATCGACATGATCGCCACTGATCACGCGCCCCACTCCGCAGAGGAAAAATCCCGCGGGTTGGAAAAGAGTGCCTTTGGTATCGTTGGTTTGGAGACGGCTTTGCCCGTTATGTATACCTATCTGGTAAAACCCGGCATTTTAACCTTGGAGCGGCTTTGCGATGTACTTGTGGTCAACTCCCGCAAGCGATTTGGTATCCCCATGGGTAATGACTTCTCGGTGTGGGACATGAGCGAAAGCTTTACCGTAGACCCCAACGAGTTCGTCAGCATGGGCAAAGCAACCCCCTTCACGGGACACACCCTCTACGGCCGCAACAAAATGACCGTGGTAGGCGGCAAGGCCGTCTGGAAGGCGTAAAAATATAGCGGTGGGTAGCGAAGCGGCGACGCGGTACTGAATGACTGCCGGTGGCAGTCAAAGCCACGGCGTGACCGAGCCGCAGCGAGAAAGGGACCCCATATGGGAGGCTCGCGATGTTTCGGATATGGAGTAACGTTTCTCGACGGATCATTGCTTACTACTGCCCCATATTTGATCACTTGGTCAATCCCTTTTGTTAAAGGTTCTTGAAGGAGTCCAGAGGGAACTTCTTTCAAGAAGTCCCCTTTGACGTACTTTTTAATATGTTATAAATTATCTATATACATTCGGAGGATAAAACAATGGCAAAAAGAACAGACCTTAAAAAAATTCTGATCATCGGTTCCGGCCCTATCGTTATCGGTCAGGCTGCCGAGTTTGACTATGCGGGAACCCAGGCCTGCCTCGCACTTAAGGAAGAAGGCTATGAGGTCGTACTGGTGAACTCTAACCCCGCTACCATCATGACCGACACCACCATTGCCGACAAGGTATACATGGAGCCCCTGACCCTTGAATATGTGGCCAAGATTTTGCGCTACGAGCGTCCCGATGCCATCGTGCCCGGTATCGGCGGTCAGACGGGTCTGAATCTGGCTATGCAGTTGGAGAAGAAGGGTATTCTCAAAGAGTGCCACACCGAGCTTTTGGGTACCTCCAGCGAGTCTATCGAGCGCGCCGAGGACAGAGAACTGTTCAAGGAGTTGTGTCAGTCCATCGGTGAGCCCGTGATTCCCTCCGAAATCACCTACAATTTGGATGAGGCCAAGGCGGCCGCTGAACGTATTGGCTACCCCGTGGTGCTCCGTCCCGCTTTTACTCTGGGCGGTACCGGCGGCGGCTTTGCCAACAACGAGCAAGAACTTATGGAAATCGGTATCAACGCCTTCAAGCTCTCCCCCGTACATCAGGTGCTCATTGAGAAGTCTGTCAAGGGCTATAAGGAGATCGAATTCGAGGTCATGCGTGACTCCGCGGACCATGCTATCACCATCTGTGGTATGGAGAATATCGACCCCGTGGGTGTCCATACCGGTGACTCCATCGTCGTGGCCCCCATCATGACGCTCTCCGATCATGACATGAAAATGCTTAACGATTCCGCTATTAAACTCATCCGAGAGCTCAAAATCGAGGGCGGCTGTAACGTCCAGTTTGCGCTCAATCCTCATACCAGCGAGTATTATCTCATCGAGGTCAACCCCCGCGTGTCTCGTTCTTCCGCACTGGCATCCAAGGCATCGGGCTATCCCATCGCCCGCGTGACCGCTAAGATTGCCGTGGGCATGACGTTGGAAGAGATCAAGATCGCCAACACCAACGCCGCCTTTGAACCCAAACTGGACTATTGCATTGCCAAGCTCCCCCGCTTTCCTTTCGACAAGTTCACTGCCGCTTCCAATATGCTGGGCACCCAGATGAAGGCTACGGGCGAGGTCATGGGTATCGGCTCCACCTTGGAAGAGTGCCTGCTTAAGGGTATGCGCTCTCTGGAAATCGGTGTGAACCATGTCTACCATCATAAGTTTGACAATATGTCCACCGATAAAATTCTGAGCTATATTAAGGAATTCCGCGATGACAACATCTTTGCTATCGCCGAGCTGATCTACCGCGGTGTAACCATCGAACAGCTCTATGAGATTACCATGATAACCCCCTACTTCCTTGAAGCCATCAAGCGCATCGTGGATATGGAGGAAACCCTGAAGGCTCATCCCTTCGATCTTGAGATCCTTACCGCCGCCAAGAAGATGGGCTTCTCTGACAAGTATGTGGCGAGAATGTGGAAGTGCGGAGAGCTGGATGTCTACGGCTTCCGTAAGGAGCACAATTTGTTCCCGGTGTTCCGTATGGTAGATACCTGCCACACCGGCGCTTATATCCCCTACTTCTATTCCTCTTACACCGGTGAGAATTCTTCTGTTTTGACGGATAAAAAGAAGATCGTGGTGCTGGGCGCAGGCCCCATTCGTATTGGACAGGGCGTTGAGTTTGACTATTCCACCGTCCACGCCGTTACCACCATCAAGAACTCCGGCTACGAGGCCATCATCATTAACAACAACCCTGAGACGGTTTCCACTGACTACACCACCGCCGACAAGCTCTACTTCGAGCCCCTGACTCCTGAAGATGTTATGAACATCATCGAGTTTGAAAAGCCTGAGGGTGTCATCGCCTCCCTCGGCGGTCAGACCGCTATCAATTTGGCGCAACCTCTCTACGACAGGGGCGTGAAGATCATTGGTACCGATTGCCAGGCCATCGACCGCGCCGAGGACAGAAACGCATTCGAAAATCTCTTGAACGAGCTGAATATTCCCCGTGCCAAGGGTAAGGCTGTGACCAAGTTGGAGGACGGCCTTGCCGCCGCTCGCGAGATCGGTTATCCCGTGCTGGTTCGTCCTTCCTTCGTGCTGGGCGGACGCGCCATGCAGATCGTGGGTAATGAGGATCAGCTCCGCCATTATCTCAAGACCGCCGTTGAAATTGACGAGGACAAGCCCGTTTTGGTTGACAAGTATATCAGCGGTAAAGAGGTAGAGGTTGATGCCATCTGCGATGGCCACAACGTATTCGTTCCCGGTATCATGGAGTTGGTTGAGCGTACCGGCGTCCACTCCGGTGACTCCATCTCGGTATATCCCCCCTTCTCCATTTCCAACAAAGTAAAAGGTATCATCCTGCAGTATGCAAAAGCGCTGGGTTTGGGTATCGGTATTGTAGGTCTTTATAACATCCAGTTTATCGTAGACGAGCATGATGATGTTTATATCATCGAGGTCAATCCCCGTTCCTCCCGTACCGTACCCTTCCTGTCCAAAGCTACGGGCTACAGCTTGGCTGATATCGCAACCGAAGTCATCCTCGGTAAGTCACTCAAGGAGCTGGGCATCTTCGATATTTACCCTGACGAGAAGAAGCGTTGGTACGTGAAGGTTCCCGTATTCTCCTTCAATAAGCTCCGCGGTTTGGACGCCTACCTCTCTCCTGAGATGAAGTCCACGGGTGAGGCCATCGGCTACGACGATAAGCTCTACCGCGCCCTCTACAAGGCCCTTCAGGCCTCGGGCATCAAGCTCCAGAACTACGGTACCGTTTTTGCCACCATTGCTGACAAAGACAAGTCTGAGTGCCTGCCCCTTATCCGTCGCTTCTATAATTTGGGCTTCAACATTGAGGCTACCTCGGGTACTGCCCGCTTCCTCAAGGAAAACGGCATCCGCACCCACGTGGTGGCTAAGCTGGACGAGGACAGCGACGAGATCCGCGAGAAGCTGGCCCAGGGCCACATCGCCTACGTCATCAACACCCGCGACGTGGACTCCATGGGCTCCGCCAACGACGGTG
>SVTB01000142.1 GCA_015064015.1 Oscillospiraceae bacterium
AAAATAAAAAACGATCATACCAACTTTCCGACAGTAACCAACACGTCGATGAGCCCCGAGGCGCTCCGCCGTGGGGGGCGAGGTATCGGGTGTGAAGGCTCTTTACACGCTGTTGCCGCCATAGGCGGCGTGCGTCACCTTAAGAGGGTTTCTCAAGGGAGAAACATCTCCCTTGAGCGGCGTTCTTTGCTCCACTTTCTTTCGACGCGGAAAGAAAGTGGAAAAAAGATAAACAACAATTTGTCATTCTCACTTATGTGGGAAAATCTTCTCCCCGCCTCGGGGCGGTATCGCCGTTTTTCTTCTCATGCTCAAAAGTACTGCGGTTCCGTACAAACACGCCACCGTCAAAACAGTTCCAATGGTATGGAGCGGGGTTATTCCCTGCCATCCAAAGCATCGGCGTAACATCCATACTGCTGCTACGGCACCGCCTCCTGCTGTCAGAGGAAATAAGATCATTCCCAAAAAATCTTTGCTTTCGGGCAAGAGGCCTGGAACCAAACGGGTAATATAGACAAAATTCAGCACAACGATCAGGCCATCGCAAAGGAGCGTGCTGATAGGCGCACCCATCATCCCTACGGAAGGAATTCCCAGCAGGATATAGGCAGAAAAAGCCTTGGCTATAGTCCCACATATAAGAGAAATAACGGGTTTTGAAGCATATCCCGCGCCTTGCAACAGGGCGCTGCTCACCGTAATAAGGCAGGACATGGGTACAGACCAAGCGATACAGGTCAACCATGGCGTTGCCGTATGAACAGCTTCCGGTCGGGTGCCGAACAAAAGGGTAAGCACATCCTCTGAAAACACCGAAAGTCCGATAGCCGCAGGAATTGCAATGAGCAGGGTCAAACGGAGGGCAGACTGAATAATCGTTCGTGCATGGGCGATCCCCTCATCGTTTTTTTGTCCCAAGGCCGCAGAAAGGGCCGGAACGGTCGGTAAGGAGATCGACGTAGTAAGGGTGGGCAACATATGGAACAGGGGTAACACCAAGGTGGAATAGCAACCATAAAGCGCGTTTGCAGAGGCTTCGTCGATCCCCACCGCTTGCAATCGGCGCAGGATCAGTGCAAGATCCACCACTTTGGTCATACTCAATACGGCAGCGCCAAGGGTCACGGGAATTGCGGTTTTGAGCAATCTTGCAAGAATATCCAAGCTCGCTCGAAAATCTTTGGTTGGCCAATTTTGGGAGGAATGAGAGGCATCAAAAAAAAGTTTATGAATCCACAAATAGACCACGGATATGCCAGTGCCCAAGGTCAACCCCAGTACCGCAAAGGCCGCTGTTTCGGGAAGTCCACAGCCTCGTCTTTGAGCCAACCATGCAAACAGAAGCCCCAAAATCAGCTTTCCCGAGGCTTCAATAACCTGTGAAACTGCGGTGGGAATCATGTGCCGTTTTCCCTGGAAATACCCTCTGAAGGCACTTGAGAGGCAAATAAGCAGGACAGTGGGGGAAATCATACGCATTCCCGCCGCCGCGCCGCTATTTTTGAACAAAGCGGCTAAGGCATCCGAAAAGCCATACAACAACAGCATCCCCATGATACCCAAGACGAAAAAGGCCGCAATAGATACGTGAAAAATTCGCTGTGCTTCCCTGTTTTGATAAGTCGCAGCCTCAGAAGCTGAAATCAGCACCGACATAGCCACGGGCAAGCCGGCCGTGGCAATAACGCAAAACAGAGCATACAACTCGTATGCGGTATTGAAATATCCCATGCCTTCGGTGCCTAGGCAAGACAGCATGGGGATACGATATAAAAGGCCAATAATTTTAACCGCCAGCGCAGAGATTGTCAATGCGCTGACGCCACCCAGAAATCCACCCGTAAACTTCTTTTTTTGATTCAAAAATCAACACCTGCCCTTCCCCTCTGATGGAGGACAAGGCATTATATGATGTCAAGTCAGGATAAATTCATGGTAGAGAGAGTTCTCGGAGAGGTAGCGATGGGAAATAGGCTGTACATCCGCAAGCTTATAAAGAAGCTCTTTGGCCACGGACGCGTCCTCGCCTATCACAGGATGAGCGGCAAAAATACGTTCCACATGGGGCTTTAGCATATGAACTTCAAAGGGCATAGTGGAATCCAACAGGAAATCACACTTGGAAGCCTCAGGAAAAATAGAGGTATCCTCGTTCTCTCTGACACTATGCCAGAGGTGAAGTGTGAAAGCGGGGTGGGCATCGCGTTTGGCCTCGTCACGAACCAGGCGACGCATGAGTCGAATCTCATGGGGCTCAAAAGTCACATTTCCCACCGTGATGCTCGACCTGACACACATGAAGATACTGCGATCGGGGATATGATCCAGCATATCAATTACTTTAGGATACACCGCCTGGATACCCTCAAAGAGAAATACGGGTGGACGGCCTCGGTTGGTATCCAGAAGAAACGGGCCTTCCCGCAAGCCGGATATAAAGTTAAAACGAGGCATTCCCGCTTTACCGGTTGCCATGAGATCCTGCACACAGGTATGAAGCAGATCAAGATCTAAAGCATCTACGGAGTCATAATCCAGCTTTCCGCCATTAGCCTGAGCCATGGCAAATAAGGTAGTGCGGTCATAAAAGAAATCATCCAACGATATGGGATACACGTCTCTTTCGGCGGCCTCCAACACATGAGTCAGCTTTTTGGCACAGGTCGTCTTTCCCGCGCAGGTAGGGCCGGACAGACGAACCACCCTTACTCCTTCTTGAACGCAGGCGAGACTAACGGCTTTGGCGGCCTTTGCCAAGCAGCGGTCAAAATCTCTTTCGCTCATCTTTACCAGTTCATAAGCCTCGTCTTCATTTTGAAAAGTCCGGGGAACGGTAATATTTCTCATGGGTATCATCGCGTGTTCTCCTTACATCAGAGCAGCGGATCATTCCTTCAAAAGGTGTCGACTCTGATAAAATTCTTCGATACGCTTGATTTTTTGGGTCATGGCATCAGCGCCTACGGTATCCAAATACTCGTAGGGATACTTGGGGTTAAACAGACGTTCAATGAAGCGGGGAGAACCATCCACCGGAGTGTAGTCCACGAGCTTGGTAACAGCACCCGCACCTGCGGCAAAGATGGAATGAACCTCTTCCATCATGTAATATTGTAAAGGCCCTCATGCCCGGGCAGGGCAAAGCCTACGTTTTCAAAATTGCCAACTGTATTTTTTTGTCTGTACATATAGTACGGCAAATAACCGTTATGTATACACTGGATCTGAGAATAATCCACGCACTTACCCGTGTCACCGCCCCGCATAGAATAAACATCAGAGCCTGACTGGCGAAGCTCGGAGGATTTTTTGACACAGAAGGTATGCACCGTGATATTTTCTGGACGGAGATTCAAGATTCCGTCAAAAGAGGCAGAGAAGGTCTTGAAATTATCGCCGGGCAGACCCGCAATCAAGTCAGTATTGATCACAGGAATCCCCGAAGCACGAGCAATCTCATATGCTTTATAAAACATCTCGGTATCATGAGCACGTCCGATATTGCAAAGCACCTCATCGCAGAGAGTTTGGGGATTGACGCTGATGCGTCCCACACCAAATTCCCGTGCCACCGCCAGTTTTTCCGCCGTAATGGTGTCGGGCCTGCCAGCCTCCAATGTATATTCCTCCAATCGGCTCACGTCGGTGAGAGAGGAAATGGTAGACAGCAGATGACGGAGCTCCTCCGCACTCAGAATGGTGGGGGTTCCGCCGCCAATATAAATGGTGCGAAGGTTGAGCCCCAATCTGGTAATGCAGGCAAACATCTCGCGGAGATCTTCTTCCAGACGCAACAGATAGTCGGGAATCAGAGACAGAAGGCGCTTGGAGGTATAGGACACAAAGGAGCAATAAGAGCATCTTGTGGGGCAGAAGGGGATGGACACGTATACGGAGCAATCCTTCCGACCGGGGGTTCCGATAAGCCGCGCCTCGTTGAGAGCTACATCTGTAGCCAAAGCCGCTTTTTTGGGAATGACAAAATAGTCTTTTGTGAGTTCCTTCTTGACACGGGTCTTACTCATGCCCTTCTGCAACATCTCGGTAGCGACCTTAGAGGGGCGCACACCCGTGAGCATTCCCCAAGAAGAACGATAGCCCATGACCTGCTCGCATACAGTAGTAACAGCATCACCCACGGCAATTTTTTCAATACGCTCTTTGGTGTAGCCTTCTCTATAGTCATAATGACGATCAGCCTCGGCGGTTTCCCTACGATAGGAGAATTTCGCCGTGGTGTCCACGCCATCAGCGGTCTTAGTCATGGAAACCCATAGCTGCGGGGTTTCATCGGTAACTTCTTCCTCAGCGGAAAATTTCGTGCCGGGAAAGAAAATCATACAAAGTGTCTGCACATAATATTTATTAACGGGGCCGTCTATATATAATTTCATAATGTTACTCCGAATCCTGAATTTTTAATGGAAACGAATATTTTTGCATTGGCTTATGCTTGCTTTTTAGAGGCTTTTAAAACCTCGCTGTCCATCACAATGGTTACGGGACCATCGTTGCAGAGAGACACCTTCATATCTGCTCCGAATTTTCCGTGTCCTACATGACGAACGTAGGCCGCCGCCTTCTCTGTAAACAGCTCATAAAGGCGGTTTGCCTCAGCAGGAGCAGCAGCTCCCAAATAATCAGGACGGTTGCCCTGTCGGTAGTTAGCAAGGAGCGTGAATTGGGACACCACCAACATTTCTCCGTCCACATCCTGTACCGAGCGATTCATCTTACCGTTTTCGTCTTCAAAAATGCGAAGCTTCACAATTTTTTGAAGCATACGGTCAAGATCATCCTCAGTATCTCCCGTAGCTACACCCAAAAGGATAAGCAAGCCGTGCTCGCAAGCGCCGATCAGTTCTCCATCTACCTCTACGCGGGCGGAGGTCACGCGTTGAATGACAGCTTTCATAGATGAATTCTCCTTGCTTTTTGAAATTGTCTGTTTCGAAGGTTTTAGGAAGCCACGAACCCCTTTTTCAAAAGGGGTTCGTATGGGGTCTGAGGGTAACACCCTCAGTTACGAAAATCCTCTTACCACATCCACAATGTTGGACAGGGAACGCAGGCGAGAAACGATGGAATTATAATGTTCCACGTTCTTGCACCCGATCTTCATATTGATGATAGCTCGGCCGCCGCTGGCCTTTTGGGAGTTGATCTGCAGGATAGACACCTTCATTTCTACCAGCGTATTGGCGATATCCGCCAAAGCACCCACCTCGTCCAGTACGTGAACCTGGAGTAGCGCCTCGTACACGCTCTTGACAGGCGTGCTTCCCTCGGGCTCATCCCACCAAGCCTTGACCCAACGGTCGCTGAGATCGGGGTTGCTCTGCCCCTGCGTTACGTTGGGACAATCCTGCTGGTGAATAGAAATACCGTAGCCCTTGGTAATAAAGCCTATCACAGCATCACCGGGAAGAGGATTGCAACACTTGGCAAATTTAACGGCACAGCCATCTGCACCGTCCACTATGATGCCACTGTTAGAGCGAAGATGACGAGGACGGGAGGCTGTAACCACATCGGCGGTGGTTATAATCGGAGAAGCCTGTACCTCGGGCTGTTCTTCCTGACGGAAGGCTTCCAGCTCGTCTTTAAACTTCGGCAAGATCTTGGTTACCGTGATCTCGCCGTAACCGATGGCATTGAACAGATCGTCCGCGGTATTAAAGCCATTCTTTTTGGCCACGTTGGCCACCATCTCCAACCGTCTGGACTCGGATGCCTTGGGCACCGCCTTTTTCAGCTCGGCATCCAAAGCGGTCTTACCCATAACGATATTGTCAGCACGCTTCTCGCGCTTAAACCATTGACGGATCTTGTTGCGAGCCTCGCCTGTACGAACAATGGTAAGCCAGTCGCGGCTGGGACCCTTAGCTACGGAGGAGGTCAGAATCTCCACGATCTCGCCGTTTTGCAGCACTCGGTCAATGGGAACGATCATGCCGTTGATCTTGGCGCCGATCATCTTGTTACCCACCTCCGAGTGGATAGCG
>SVTB01000143.1 GCA_015064015.1 Oscillospiraceae bacterium
GTAGTAGCTCAGCTTCTTGTCCAGCAGGTGGAACAGGATGGTGAGCAGGCCGCTGAAGGCCAGGTAGAACAGACCCGCGTAGAGCAGAGGGGTCAGCACCGCGTACTTGTTGACCTTCTCGTAGGCGATGGCGATGATCTCAATGACCGAAAGTGCCCGGGCCAGGGCGGTGTCCTTGACCAGGGTAATGACCTCGTTGCTCATAGGCGAGACGATGCGGCGCACCATCTGCATGAGCACCACACGGAAGAAGATCTGGGTCTTGGTCATGCCCAGCACCTGTCCCGCCTCGTACTGACCGTGGGGGACGGCCTTGATGCCGCCCTCGTAGATGACGGCGAAGTAGCAGGCGTAGTTCAGGGCGAAGGCCGCCAGCACGAAGACGAACTGGAGATCAGCCATGGTGTCGATGCCCAGCATGGCGGCGAAGTCCTTGTTGGGAATTTTCAGAAGCACCGAGGGGATGAAGGTGACCACCACGCACTGGAGGAGCAGGGGGGTGCCCCGCACGATCCAGATGATGACCTTCATGAGGTAGGCGACGGGCTTGAACTTCACCATAGCCAGGACGGCGAAGAGCAGACCCAGCGGGATGGCAATGACCAGCGTAAGCGCGAAAAGCTTCAGCGTTACGCCGAAGCCTACAAGCAGATCATATAGAACGGACCATGTATTCATAGGGATAATTCGTTTCCTTGTATGGTATTATTCAGCGTCAAAAGGGGCTTTTTGCAAAGCCCCTTTGAGCGTATATGGGTGGATCACTCGACGGGAGCCACCAGAGCCTCGCCGGCGGAGCCCTTCTCCACGATGATGACGGCATCCTTGGCCTTGGTCGCAAAGCCTGCGGCATCGGCGGCGGCGTACTTCTCGGCGTCAGCCTTCTTGATGACGGCGACCTGCTTGTTGGCCAGGTAGGGAACCGAGATGCACATCTCAGCCTCGCGCTCGGGGGTGATGGTCATGCCGTTCCAGACCAGGTCGATGGAGCCGTTCTCCAGCATGGACTCCTTCTGATTCCAGTCGATGATGATGAACTCAACGGACACCTCGGCGGAGTACTTCTCGTTCAGGTAAGCGAACACGGCCTTGGCCAGGTCGATGTCAAAGCCCTTCAGGGGGGCGTCGGCACCGTCGCCATCGTTGTAGGCGATGGGAGCGAACAGGGTGTAGCCGATGATGACCTTCTTGTCGGCGGCAACCTTATCCCAGGAGCCGTCGGTGGCGGAGGCGTAGGGATTGACGGTGTCAGCCTTGACCAGCAGCTCGGTGGTGAGACCGTAGGTGTCGGCGACGGTCTTGTACTCGGTGTCAGCCAGAGCGATGAGGGCCTCGTTGACCTTGCCCATCAGCGCATCGTTGCCCTTCTTGGCGGCGATACCGTACTTCTCCTCGGCGAGAACCACGTTCTCCAAAACCTGGTAGTCCTTGAAGGTGTCCACGCTCTTCATGTAGTAGCCGGCCATGACGGAATCAATGACGGCGATGTCGGCGTCACCCTTCACGAGACCGTTGAGGGCGTCCAGCTGGGTAGCCACGGCCAGGCACTCCTTGCCGTAGGCCAGGTTGGCGCCGGGCTTGTCGCAGGCGACCAGAGCGAAGGCCAGCATCAGGACGGCCAGGGCGACGGAAAGAATCTTTTTCATGGTAAATTCCTCTTTTCGGTTGATTTGAAAAGCACTTTTCGGTGTAGGGCTTTTCAATTATGTGCCACATTATAGCACAGGGGAGGGGATTTGTCAAGATGAAATTTTAATAATTTAGTGAGATAAAGCGATTTTGGAGAGGGGCACAAAACGGGGAGTGATTTTTTGGGTAGAATCACAAAAAGCACCCCGCGGAGGCGGGGTGCTGAGGGGTTAGGGAACATGATGAATATGTAGAGATGTGCGGACAGTAAGAATATCGGTTGGCCATATTGTGCTCATGCTAATATACGAATTGGTTCCATTGATTGTGATCTCCAGATCGGGCTTTGCGGGAACGAGTGTATGGATTTTTATGTGTTCATAGGTCGCAGTTGCGTAGAAAAAGGACTCAGTTTCTTTATCGTTTACTTCTCCAATAAATTCAAGATGAGCTGTAAAGTCATGATATGAATCAATATAGAACTTAGTTCCCACAAGAATTTTGTCATCATAGGGGGGGAGGTAATCTGCAAATCCTACTCCTAGCCAATCATTTTGCTCAATACATTCAATGGTGTCAGGATTGAAATTATTCTGTATTAGGGTAGGTTCATGCAGATTTGTCTCGTAGCCAGAAGTATGGTAATAATTGAACCATCCTGATTGGGTGTTTGCAACAATAGTGTTGTTGTATACACATATACCTATAGAATCTATGACTCGGGTAGATGGAGGGGTGAGCCATGTTGTATCAACTGAATAATGAAATCTACCATTACCGAGAACGGCTACGGTAAGGGTGATTATCATGTAATTGTTGGTTTCTGTATCTTCGTAATTAGTCGGGGTTTCTCCGTCATCGTCTCCACCAAAATCCTCAGGGAAAGTGGGGACACGTCTCGAATTATAGACAGAAGATTCTTCTAGAGCAGTATCTTCATCAATAATGATAACATTACCTTCTAAATCGGATTTGCAGTAGGAAGTGGCGGTAATGATAGCCTCAGCATTAGCGTACATGTCCAACTTTTCAACCGTAAGATAATCTATAAACTTATTACTCATTCCCAAATCCAATAATACTGATTTGATATATGCGTTATTATCTTGTTCATCGTTAGTTCGAAGGCGGACTAATGCTTGGTTTGCAAGATGATCGTCTTTGACATATGAACTGGTGATTTTGCCAAATGAGTCCGTATGCTTCGTATAAGTATATCCAAACTCAGGATTAGTTTCATAAAACATTGAAACATGTTCGTTTGTGGCAGAAACATTTATATATGCAGTGGACAGTAGAACAAATACGAGAGCAATAGATACAATTCTTTTCATTTTCATGTTTTGTCCTTTCGTGAAAGATTATTTTTGAGCAAGCGCACAAGATGCTTAATTCATAGGTCCAAACCTCCTTGTACTTTTTTACTTTGGGATATTAAGAACCGTTTAGGATTGCATTTAGAGTATCTATATAATTTTTAAATTGTATTTTTCCATATTCTGTGATTTCTATAATTGTTTGAGGCTTTTTGCCCATGTATGTTTTCGTAACCATTACAAAGCCTGCCTTCTCCATGTTTGTGATTTGTACGCTGATGTTACCGTCCGTTGCATTTGTTAAAACCTTGATTTCCTTAAAAGTTTTTTTTCCTGTCATAAGAGCGCTGATGATCATTAAACGCAATTTTGATTGAAAAATATCGGATAAATCATTTAATTTATTTATTTCCATGTATAACCTGCTGACTGTTGCGTTTTTTTGTAATTTTGTTCACAATGAAATAAATCCCAATTGCCATATAAGCGCAGGAAACCGCATTATAGCATACATGGAGTTTGGAAGCGAAATAGGATGCAATATATACACCGTCTGTCAAGGCAACACCACCTGCCTGTGACATGAGGGCAAGAAAGGGGATGGGAAGGAGAACCAACGCGAGAATCGTCATGAGCTTATTTTCCAAAAACATTCCCGTGAACATCAGGGAAAATACGAAAGCATAAATCTCCAAAAGGTGAACAAGGACAAGGACGATTGGTTGCGCACGATATAGGATATCCTCGTTCAAAATGAGGAGCAAAATATTCTTAACGAGGGTAATCAGCGGGATGCCGAACATTGTGATGCCCCATATCCGCAAAAGTAAGAGAGTGTGTATGTTATTGGCAGCGCGGCTGTTTCTATACAGGAAGAAGAAAAAAACGAGTGAAGCGGTCAGAACGGCGTAGCGTATCCAAGGGAAAACAGATCGAAGGATATCCAAATACATGGTTGCGGGGGGGCAGAATAAATTGGATATCAAGACGGTTGCTCCGTATATGATGAACAGAAGAGCCATGCTCCCCAAATTCACTTTAGATCTCTCAATCGTGCTCCGAATGATCTCAATATCCCGCTTGCAGGATTCCAGATCTTGATTGGTCATGGTCTCTCACTCCTTTCTTGTTGTACTTTAAATTATAAAGTACTTTATTCGGTTTGTCAATACGAAATCCGAAAAAATTAAAGCGGCGGATCAACTTCGGTTACAGTTACAAAATTCGGTGTGCTTTTCTGTGCAAAATGACGGCAGACACCTTGAAAAAAGATGCCTGCCGCTTTCTGTTACGGTTTATAGGACAGCTCGGTATGCACGTACTCCACCGTCATCTCCCCGCCCTCCTCGGACAGGATGATCTTGGTGGAGCCCAGAAGCTCCTCGCTGTGATAGTCGTAGGTGCCCGTCTTGAGGCCGTAGGTCACGCGGATGCCGTCGCAGAGGATGGAGGTAGCCACCTTGTGCTGGTGTCCCACGAACATACCGATGCAGTCCAGCTCCTTGGCGTACTCCCAGAAGCGGCCGTTGTCATAGCCGCCAAGGGTCTCGAGGGATATGCCCATGTCTCCCTCGCGGTCGGGGGTGAAGGGGAAGGTGTCCATGCGGTCTCCGTAGATTTCCTTGGTGAGCTTCCACGCCGTGTAATCGGGGATATGGAAGAAGAGGAGGGAGGGCACCTCACCGTAGGCCTTGCGGATGCTCTTGCCGCTGTCCCGCATCCAGCCGATCTGATCGTTGCGGAAGCCTCCGTCCTGCACGATGAGGTCGATGTCGGGGTTGTCGGGCAGCATGCCTTCTCCGGGGTTGGAGGGCTTGACCTTACAGCCGTTGGAGTCCAGCATATAGAGCAGGTACTTGGCCTCGCCTCCCTGGCGGATCAGAAGGTTGTAGTTGGAGTTGCCCGACACGGATCCCTGCTTGAAGATGCAGTATTCGCTCTCCATGAGCTGCTCCACCTGCCAGCGCACGCCCTTGCCGCTCTCGTTGTCGTGGTTGCCGAAGACCACGCACCACGGGATGCCGTAGCTGTCCATTTTTTCGATCAGCTCCAGCCACATCTCGCCGCTGTCGTCCAGCTCGCCGTAGATGTTGTCTCCCGTCAGCACCATGAGGTTAGGCTTGACTCGCTCCACGGCCTCGTCGGTGTACCGCCAGACCCGCTGGTTGTGGTTTCTGCCCAGACCGTTTGAAAAGAAGGCATTGGAGATCTGGGTACGGCGGGTGGCGTTGCGGGCACCCTTGACGGCCTGCATCTGGGTGTCGGTGATCTGGAGGATGACGAGATCCTCTCCTGCGGGGAAGTCGATCACGAAGTCCAGGCCGTCCTTGCCCTCGGCGTCGGTGAGGACGTAGGCGGGAGGCTCGGTCTCGACTTCTGTCTCGGACACGGTCTCATTGGTGTCGG
The DNA here is from genome assembly GCA_015064015.1 of Oscillospiraceae bacterium. Lineage (GTDB taxonomy): Bacteria > Bacillota > Clostridia > Oscillospirales > CAG-272 > CAMEON01. Next base: position 5,352 of record SVTB01000143.1, read on the forward strand.
CCGCGGTCGTTTCGCCCGCTGTATCCCCCTCGGTGGGGGCTTCGGTCACGCCGTCGGTGGTCTGGGGGTCGGGGGAAGTCGTGGACTGCTCGGTCTCCGTGGGAGGGCGGTCACAGGCGCAGAGGCAGGAAACAAGGCACAGGGACAGCATACAGAGGAGCAGGGCAAGGGAGAATTTCATGGGGCCTCCTTTTTTTGAGAGAATAGTCGATTGTAAAAGACTGTAAATTTGGGTTTGTCGCTCTGCGCCAAACCCAAGCGAAGTACGCCGCAAGCGGCGCGTGAAGTGCGGCAGAGCCGCGTGAAGTGCTCCCGATGGTCGCGTGAAGTGTGCCCCTTTGGGGCACGTATCGGAAAGAAACCCTACGGGTTTCTCATTTAATTTAAATGGAGAAATCCGTAGGATTTCCACCTTAACTCGCCCGTAGGGCGAACTTCACGCGACCATCGGGAGCACTTCACGCGCTATAGCGCGCTTCACACGACCAACGGGAGTGCTTCACTTGCAGTTTATCGGGCGTCAGACCGATAAACTGCAATTTGAACGTTTTGCAATTGTCTGTCAGAGAGAAGTGCCACCCTCACGGGGGAGGATGGCACTCGGTAGTCAAAGTT
>SVTB01000144.1 GCA_015064015.1 Oscillospiraceae bacterium
ACGACCTCGGCCAGCTTGTCAGCCTGCTCACGGGTGAGAAGGAGACAGCCGTTTTTCTGCATTCCCGCGATGAGACGGTCGGCCACGTTGTTGAAGACGAAGACCTCTTTTTCAGCGATGCAGGGAAGGTTGTTGTCGAAGGTGCAGCCGTCGATGATGTCCTTGGCGGCCTTCTCAATGTCGGCGGTGTCGTCCACGATGACGGGGGGGTTACCCGCGCCGGCACCAATGGCCTTCTTACCGGAGGAAAGCACGGCCTTAACCACGCCGGGGCCACCGGTGCAAACCAGCAGGCGGATGGATGGGTGCTTGTACATTACATCGGCAGTTTCCAAAGTGGGCTTGGCCACGGAAGCGACCAAAACCTCGGGACCGCCTGCGGCGTGAACCGCACGGTTGACCAAGTCAACGGCGTAGTTGGAGGTGGCGATAGCGCCGGGATGAGGGTTGAATACAACACCGTTGCCGGCAGCGATCATGCCCATGCTGTTACAAATAACAGTCTCGGAGGGGTTGGTGGAGGGAGTGATGGCACCCACCACACCAAAGGGCGCGCGCTCGGTCAGGGTCAGACCGTGATCACCAGTCTTGGCCTCGGCTACGATGTCTTCGGTGCCGGGGGTTTTGTCGGCCACCAACATATGCTTGGCGGTCTTATGATCTACGCGACCCATTTTGGTTTCGGCAACACCGAGAGCGGCCATGGTGCCTGCCTCGGCGCGGCAGTAGTTACGGATAGAAGTAATGAACTTTTCGCGGTCAGCAACGCTGGTAGCACGGATGGCCTTGTAGCCCGCCTCGGCGGCGGCGATGGCTTCCTCCATGGTGGCGTATACGCCCGTTAGCTTGCGACCGTTGTACTGGGTAGAACTCCAGTTGTTAGTGGGAGCAGGGGAACCGGAACGGATCTCGGAGACAACCTTCGCGACCAGCTCGGCAACCTGCGCTTCAGTCCAGTTGATTGCCATGTCGGTTCTTCCTTTCTGTTTAAGTAACGGTTCCGACGTAGGAAATTACTTGCCCAGAGCGGCCAGAACCTTGCGGGTGATCTCAGCGACGAGATCGTTGTCGGCACCGTGGTTGTGACCACAGTCGCACTTGCCGGCGTTGTCCTTGCACTTGCACTTGTCGGTACCCTTGTTGGGGCAGGACTTACAACCGGGATGCTTGCCGGGCAGACCCATCTTCTTACGCAGCTCCATCAGTCTCTCCAGCTCGTGGCAGGAGATCTCGTCGATGCGGCTGTTGGCACCGGCACCGATCTGACGAGCGTACAGATTGATCTTGGCGTTGAACTCAACCTCTTCCATGGTGAAGCAAGCGCGGAGCAGGGTGTTACCAACGGTCAGAGCACCGTGGTTCTTCAAAAGGAATGCGTCGTGCTTCTGGATGTAGGGCATCAGGGACTCGGGGATCTCCATGGTGGAGGGCATACCGTAGTCGCAGGTAGGCACGTTACCGATGGTCAGAATAGCCTCGGGCAGGATGTACTGGTCCAACTCAACACCGGCAACGGTGAAAGCGGTAGCCACAGGGGGATGAGCGTGAACGACAGCACCTGCGTCGGGACGCTCCTGATACACTCTCATGTGCATCTTGATCTCGGAGGAGGGGTTCAGCTTACCGTCCAGCTTGTTACCGTTGGCGTCGATCTTGATGATCATGTCGGGGGTCATGAAGCCCTTGGATACACCGGTAGGGGTGCAGTAGTACTCGTTGGGGCCGACCTTTACAGAGATGTTACCGTCGTTTGCGGCAACGAAACCGTGATCGTAGATTCTCTTACCGATGTCAACGATTTCTTTTTTGATTTCAAAGGGAGACTGTGCCATAGTTTTTATTTTCCTTTCAAAAAAATTTACTTGCTTTATATCCGCCTCCCGCCCGAGGACGGGAGGATAGGATCATGAAAATGGTGGGATCAGAGTGCCTCTGCCAGCGCCTTGGTGTCGCAGGCGATCATGTACTCCTCGTCGGTGGGGATGACCAGAACCTTGACCTTGGAATCGGGGGTAGAGATCTCCAGGATGTCACCGTGGGGCGCGGTCATGTTCTTCTCCTTGTCGAAGTCGATGCCGAAGAAGGAGAGGTTGCCGGCGATCATCTGACGGGTGAGGCGGTCGTTTTCACCAACGCCTGCCGTAAAGACCAGTACGTCCAGACCGTTCATCTCAGCGGTGTAAGTACCAATGAGCTTGATGGCACCGCGAGCCATGAGGTCCATAGCCAGCTGAGCGCGCTCATTGCCTGCTTCGGCAGCTGCCCAAACCTCTCGACCGTCGTTAGAGACACCCGAAACACCCAGAAGACCGGACTTCTTGTTCATGGCGTTGTCCATCTCGTCGGGGGTCATGCCCGTCTGCTTCATGATGTAGGTCACGAGAGAGGGGTCAATGGCACCGCAACGGGTACCCATGGGCAGACCATCCTGGGGAGTAAAGCCCATGGAGGTGTCCACAGCCACGCCGCCGTCGACGGCGGTGACAGAAGAACCGGAACCTATGTGGCAGGTGATGATCTTCAGATCCTTGATATCCTTACCCACGTACTCCGCAGCCTTTGCAGCCACGTAACGGTGGGAGGTGCCGTGGAAGCCGTATTTGCGGATACCGTACTTCTCGTACCACTCGTAGGGCAGAGCATACATATACGCCTTAGGCTCCAGGGTGGAGTAGAAGGAGGTATCAAACACGCCGATGTGGGGCTTGTCAGCCAAAACGGCGCGGCAGGCATACACGCCCTTGATGGCGGGCGGGCCGTGCAGGGGGTTGATGGGAACGATGGATTCAAGATACTCCATCTCGGCATCGGTGAGCACCTGGGAGCTCTTGAACTTGCCGCCGTGTGCGAAGCGGTGGCCGACGGCACCGATCTCGTCTACGCTCTTGATTACGCCCCACTCGGCGTCGGTCAACAGCTTTAGAACCAGTTCGATGGCCTCGTTGTGGGTGGGCATAGGATAATTCTCTGCATAAGTAGCCTGACCGGGGCGCTTGTGGGTGATGTTACCCGCAGGGCCGATCTGCTCGCAAAGTCCCTTTGCCAGTACCTTCTGCTCATCCATATCAAACAGCTGATACTTCAGGGAAGAGCTTCCGGCGTTGACGACCAGAATTTTCATGTGAAATGTTCTCCTTGCAGTTGAATTTTTCATAGAAGACAAATCTATTCACCATGTATTATATCAAAATGACGAAAATTTTTCAAGAGTTTCCCGGAAAAAAATTGTTTGCAAACCTTACAAAGTTTTTTGTCGTGGATTTGACCTTTTTTCACCATGTCAGCCGACTGATAAAAATTTATCAAAATAGCCTGATAAAAAAATAACAAAATCCCCGTGCTGCTTCGGGAAATTTGAAAAAATCATACATATTATATATTCATTAAAACGAAGAATCAAGGCTGGAGCTCGATGACAGCGCTTCGGAGTGGAAAAAGAGGAGGAAAAAATCCCCAAATGTGGGAAAAAATCGGGTTTGTGCATTTTGACGAATGACATTTTGAACCACTCGCTCTTTTCTTCGAAAAATAAAAGTTTTTTGAAAAAAGATTTTCAAGGATTTTGAGTGCCCGTATTGACGGCATTAACAAAATATGGTATACTTTCAGTAACGAAACCACGAAAGGCTGAGCCAATGAAACCCATCAAACTTCTCATCTTTGACTTAGACGGTACTTTGGCCGACACCATCGAAGGCATCACCGAAGGTATCAATCGCGTTATGACAGCCGAGGGCTATCCCACCCATACTCGCGAGAGCGTGCTTGGCTTTGTCAACTACGGCGTGCGGCAGTACATTGAGGAAGCTCTGCCCCTTGATGTGCGCGGAGATTACGATACCGTCACCCGCCTCATGGGGGAATACAACCGTCACTACGCCGCTACCTATACCATGACGCAGGCTTTTGAAGGCATAACGGATTTGCTTTACAGTCTCAAGGACAAATACCTGTTGGCCATGAACTCCAACAAGCAGGATGAGTTTGTGAAGGTACTTGGCAAGCAGTTGTTTCCTGAAGGCTTGTTTATCGCCACCGAAGGATTTCGAGATGACCGTCCCGCCAAGCCGGATCCCGGCATGGCCTATGCCATTATGGAGATCGCTTCAGAGAAGCTGGGGGAGACTCTGACCCCCGACCAATGCGTATACATCGGTGACAGCGATATCGACTTCTACACTGCCCGCAACGCAGGGATGCGCTGTGTCAGCGTGTCTTGGGGATACCGCTCTTATGAATTTCTGCGCACGCTGGGAGATCAGCCCGTGGCGAGAACGCAGGACGAACTGATGACGATTTTGAAAAAAATGGGCGATTGAAACCGTGAGGCACAAGCCCTTCCCTTACCGTAGACATCATATTCTCATATACATGAAAGGAGTTCCTATGCAGATCCGCACAAAAATTATTTCCTCTCTTGAAAAGGTCTTTCTTGACAACAGCATCGATCAGTTCAAGTCTTTGACCTTCACCCGCATGATGAAAAATCAACGGCTGTCTCTTCAACTGGCCCATACCATAGAGGGTGAGGATGCGCCTCTCCGCATCATGCCTCAGCTCAAGATCAGCGGTGCCTTGGCTGCTTATGCCCGTGTCCGCACCGTAGAGCTGGTGCCCGTGGCCTATCCCGTCGATCCTGCGATCCCGGACGATAATTACCTGTCCAAAAAGCCGGGTCTGTACCCCGACTGGCTTCAACCCTTGCATTACGGCGCGGGTGTTTCGGTGATGCGCGGTCAGCTCCGTGCCGTATGGGTGGAGTTTATGCCGGACGGTAACCTTCCGGCGGGTATTTACGAGACTGAGATCGCTTTCGTAGATCACACGGGGGCAGCCATCACTTCCGACAAGATCACCGTGGAGATCCTGGACGCCTACCTTCCTGCGCAGGAAATGCTTTTGACCCAATGGTTCCATTGTGATTGTCTGGCCAATTACTACAACTGCGAGCCTTGGTCGGAGCGCCATTGGCAGATTGTGGAGAATTTCGCCCGCACTGCCCGTGAAAACGGCATCAATCTACTACTGACTCCCATTTTCACGCCTCCCCTGGATACTGCCATCGGCGGCGAGCGCACCACCAATCAGCTTATCGACGTGACCTTGACGGAAGGCGTGTACACCTTTGGCTTTGACAAGCTGGATCGCTGGATCGAGATGTGCGACCGCGTGGGTATTCAGTATTTTGAGATTTCACATCTGTTCACCCAATGGGGTGCCGCCCATTCTCCCAAGATTATGGCCACCGTTGATGGCGAGTACAAGCGTATCTTTGGCTGGGACACCGAGGCCACGGGCGAGGCCTACAGCACCTTCCTCCGCACCTTCCTGTCCGCTTTCCTTGACCATATGAAAGCCCGCGGTGACGATAAGCGTTGCTATTTCCATATCTCCGACGAGCCTAACGGAGAGCAGATGGCGCAATACAAGGCTTCCAAGGCCGTGGTGGCAGATCTTCTGGAAGGCTATGCCATCATGGATGCCCTGTCCGAGTATGAATTCTACCGCGAAGGCGTGGTCAGCACCCCCATTCCCTCCAACAACCACATTGAACCCTTCATCCAAAACAATGTCTCCGGTCTGTGGACTTACTATTGCTGCGGTCAATGCCTCGATGTTTCCAACCGCCTCATTGCCATGCCCGCTTGGAGAACCCGTTCTATCGGTATGCAGTTCTATAAGTACGATATCGCGGGCTTCCTCCAATGGGGCTACAACTTCTACAACAATATGCACTCAGTAAACACCGTCAACCCCTACGCCGATGTCAGCGGCGAATACTGGGTTCCCGCGGGCGATCCCTTCTCGGTCTATCCCGCCGAGGACGGCACAGCTTATGAATCCACCCGTATTATCGTATTCCACGAGGCCTTGGAGGACGTGCGTGCCATGAAGCTCTGCGAAACCTTCTACGGCAAGGATCGTGTGGTGGCCGAAATGGAAGCTATCTTC
>SVTB01000145.1 GCA_015064015.1 Oscillospiraceae bacterium
GCGACCACGAAGGATAGGACTTGAATCTGGCCCATGGGAGGCTCCTTTCTGTTTTGCTATATCGAAACTTGAAAAATACTGTTCAGGCAAAGTAAAACGGATTCCTGATTCCATCGACCCCGAACAAGTGACACGCTCCCCGCCACATGGCCCTCGCATGGATGCGGTCATGCCAGATAAAGCGGCGGAGCATCTTGCGAAGCGACCAGTATTCACCGTAGCTTCCCTCGATCACGGGCTTTTGCAGAAAATCAGGTTGGGCTTCCAGCGCTTCAAAGCCCCGTAAGCGGCAGGCAAAAATGTCACCGTCATTATCGGCATCCACACCGATCTCTCCGAAGTAGTAGGCGTTGACGTTTTTCGTATGCTCATACATTTCGCGGGCGGTGTGGGGGACTTGCCCGTAAAAGGTCTTGCGAAGGGGTGACAGACCCGCATACTTGTCGGGGATGGACTCGTACAGAGCCAGAAAATCCTTGGCGGATCGCAGGGCGAGAGCTTTCAGCGTCTCGTATTCTTCCCTTGTCAAGGGAGATTTTTCACAGTCGAAAATGGCGTCGGAATCGGCATCCTTGATATGGAGATCGGAGTTTTTTTCTTGAATGATCACCATATCGCAATGCTCGGGGGCAGATTCGCCCCGCCATTGGAGATAAGACGCGATCTCACGGGGCATTTTTGAGAGGGCTTCCGCAAGGGTAGCGCCCCGCGTATAGGCACCCACAAAATCTGCCGCATACAGCAAAGAATCGCTGCCATTATGCTCCCAAACACAGTTAATCTTCATGTTTATCTGTATCTCTTCTTCCACTCAAACATCAGCGACATACACTCAAAGGGCGACAGGGTATTGAGATCCACCTGTCTCAGCTCCTCGATGAGCTGCTCGTTCATCATGTCGTCGATGGACAGAAGGCCGTCGTCCGCCTTGGGTGCGGCGGTCGTATCTCCGTCCACGGCATCGCGGACGGCCTTGGAGGAGGCCTCCACCATGGACAGCACCTCCTTGGCGCGCTTGATGACCTCATTGGGGAGTCCCGCCAGTTTAGCGACTTCGATACCGTAGCTGTCATCGGTGGAACCTTTCACGATCTTGCGGAGGAAGGTGATGGTATCCCCGCGCTTTTTGGCGGCGATGTGATAGTTCACCACGCCGTCGTATTCCCCTTCCATGCTGGTCAGCTCGTGGTAATGGGTGGCAAACAGGGTACGAGCGCCGATCTTGCGGCTGGCGGTATATTCCACGATGGCGCGGGCAATGGACATACCGTCAAAGGTGGATGTACCGCGACCCACTTCATCGTAGATGATCAGGCTCTTTTTGGTGGCGTTGCGCAGGATGTAGGCCACCTCGTTCATTTCCAGCATGAAGGTGGACTGACCGCTGGCCAGATCGTCGGACGCGCCCACGCGGGTGAACATCTTGTCCACGATGCCGATGCTGGCACTTGACGCGGGCACAAAAGAACCGATCTGGGCAAGCAGAACGATGAGCGCCACCTGTCGCATATAGGTGGACTTACCCGCCATGTTGGGGCCCGTGATGAGCATGAGGCGGTCATCCTTGGTGTTGAGGTAGACGTCATTGGGAACGAAGTAGAGATCCTTGACGAAACGCTCCACCACGGGGTGGCGGCCGTCGCGAATGTCGATGACGTCGGTGGCGGTGATCTCGGGACGGACGTATTGGTAACGAGAGGCAACGGCGGCCAGGCTACAGTACACATCTAATTCCGACAAGAGAGCGGCAGTGTGCTGTACGCGTTCGCTCCTGTCGGCCACAAAGGAGCGGATGCGGTTGAAGATCTCATATTCCAGGGCGCAGAGTTTGTCCTTTGCACCCAAAATGGTGGACTCCATGTCTTTCAGTTCGCTCGTTATATAACGCTCGCAATTTGCAAGCGTCTGCTTTCTTATGTAGGTATCGGGCACCATATTCATAAAGGATTTGGATACCTCGATATAATAACCAAAGACTTTGTTGTAGCTGACTTTGAGTGTTTTAATACCCGTGCGCTCTTTTTCCTCTGCAGCCACGCGATCCACCCATTCTTTACCATTATTCATGATGGAACGGAGACGATCCACCTCGGCATCGTAACCGTCGGCGATCATGTCACCTTCACGAACGGTAAAGGGGGGATCCTCCTTAATGCCGGCGCCAATCCCATTACAGATATCCTCGAGGCAATCCAATTCGGCGTAAATACGGCGAAGCTCGTCAGATTGAGCATCCTGCAGAATGGCTTTAATTTCGGGAAGCACCGTTACTGTACTCCATACAGCGCGGAGATCCTTGGCGTTGGCAGTACCGTAGACTATTTTAGTGATAAGACGTTCCAAATCGAGAACATGAGACAAAAGTTCCCCTATCTCCTCCCGCATCATAAACGTCCCATAAAGTTCTTCTATCGCGTTTTGGCGTCGGATGATTTTTTCGGGCGCGAGCAAAGGATGTTCGACCCATCGGCGTAACATACGAGCACCCGAGGCGGTTTTGGTCTTATCCAAAACCCAAAGAAGGGATCCCTTTTTCTCCTTGGTGCGCATGGTTTCGGTGAGTTCCAGGTTGCGACGGGTATTGACGTCCAGCTCAAGATATTGGCCTTCATCGTATACCAACAATTCTTTGATATAAGAAAGATCATTCTTCTGCGTCTCGGTAAGATAATTCAGGAGCGCACCCACGGCACAGATCAAAGATTTATTCTCAATGATGCCTTCTTTGAGATTATCGCCAAAATGAGCCGACACATGGGCGGCGCAGGCAGAATAGTCAAAACGACTGCTTTGATTATCAGTCAATAAGCCTCCGTGAGAGGTTATGTATTCAGCCGCACTCGCAAACTTCTTTTGAGATAGATTGGCAATGACTTCACGAGGCATATAGGTACCCAATTCGTTGATAAGATGCTCGTCCATGCGGTCACCGTCAATAACAGTAGCGTGTACCTGGGCGGTGGACACATCGGCAAAGCACAGGCCGAAAGACATTTCGGAGAGGTAAATGGAACAAATGTAGTTATTTTTCTGTTCAGGCAAAAGAGAGGATTCAATGACCGTACCTGGGGTGATGACACGGATTACCTCTCGGCGTACCAACCCTTTAGCCGTTGCGGGATCCTCCACCTGCTCGCAGATGGCCACCTTGAAGCCTTTTTCGATGAGCTTTCCGATATAACCTTCAGCAGAGTGATAAGGAACGCCGCACATGGGCGCACGTTCGGCCTCACCGCAATCTCTGCCTGTTAATGTCAATTCCAGTACACGAGAGGCCGTGATGGCATCGTCAAAGAACATCTCGTAGAAATCTCCGAGACGGTAGAATACAAGGAAATCCTTGTATTGGTTTTTGATCTCAAAATACTGCTCCATCATGGGTGTCATGGGTGTACCTCTTTCATAAATAAAATCTTTCGTGTTCCTCGGGCGTTCCTTGACTACCCCTACGGGATAAAATCAATGACAACCGCCGCAGGTAGAACAGTCGTGGGTGCAGTTGGAGGGCATCTCTCCGGTGATGGCAAAAGTGATGGTGTTGTTCACAGCATTCATTAGCTCGTTGACAGCCTCCTGTGCCTCGTTCAAAGCTACGTATACGGGATGGGTGGTAATTTTCTCATATAGAACGTTGATACGATCTTGAATATTTTGAATAAGCTGAGGATCAAATTCCTCACCCATGGTCACGTTCTCCATTGCTTTCTGCTGAACATTATATTCGGTGACCAGCTGAGAAAGCTCGGGGTTTTCTTCGTATGCTTTGCGGCACTCATCCATTTTCACAAGGCGAGGGTCTTCCTTGAGGGCTTTGCCCAGGATAATGGCCAGTTCAAAAACGTTTTTGGTATCAATGTTGTTGGTTTGCATGATTTTATTTCTCCAATCCATTATTTTGATTTTTTAATTGATGATTTCGCCCCAAAGAGCAAAGGCTTCTGCTTTGTTGATCTCCACATTCACAAACTGTCCGATCATATCGGGCGTGCCGTGAAAGAACACAATCTTATTTCCCTCGGTTCGGCCGCTGTATATGCTGCTTTCACCTTTACTGATGCCGTCGCAAAGAACTTTTACGGTGTTCCCGACCATGGGTTGATTTTTAGAGAGAGCGATCTCGTTTTGGGTTGTCAGCAGTTGATCAAAACGGCTACCCTTTACCGTGTCGGGAACCTGCTCTTCTTCAGCGGCAGGCGTCCCCTTGCGAGGGGAATATATAAAGGAATACAGCATATCAAATTCCACGTTGCGGAGGGCTTTGAGGGTATCCTCAAATTGTTCCTCCGTCTCACCGGGGAAGCCTACGATAATGTCTGAAGTAATCGTTATGTCGGGCATTTTTAGGCGCATATAATGTACGCTGCTCATATAGCGCGCCATATCATAGTGACGGTTCATGGCCTTCAGTACCGTGTCGTTACCCGATTGCAAGGGCAGATGGAACTGATGGGCGATATGCTTTCCGTTTGCCATCACGTCAATGAGCTTGTGGCTTGCGTCCTTTGGGTGGCTGGTCATGAAGCGAAGCCAGAAGTCGCCTTCAATGGCATCCAATTCCGCAAGAAGATCCGCAAAGTCGGTATCCGTTTCTTTTCCGTAAGAGTTGACATTCTGACCAAGGAGAGTGATATCCTTATAGCCCTCGGTGACCAACGCCTTGACTTCGGCGATAATATCTTCTTTCTTTCGACTACGCTCACGTCCGCGGACGTAGGGTACGATGCAGTATGAGCAGAAATTGTTACAGCCATACATGATAGACACCCAAGCGCGGTAACCGGATCCACGTCGAATGGGCATACCTTCCGCGACGGTTTCGGTGAAATCCTCCAAGCTGTCGGTGGTGATGAGGCGTTTTTTAGATTCTATGGTCTCCCACAAAACCCGCGGCAAATGATGAAGAGATGCTGTGCCTAAGGTAAAGGTCACATAGGGATATTTCATTTTTAGCTCTTCCCTGCGATGTTCTTGAGCGACCATACAACCGCAGACGCCTATGATGAGGTCTTTGTTTTTTGCCTTGATATGTTTGTACTGCCCGATAATGGAAAGAGCTTTCTTTTCGGCGTGTTCACGGATAGCGCAGGTGTTGACGATAATCAGATCTGCATTATCGGGGGTATTGGTGGGCTCATAGCCCATATCCACAGCCATGCCCAAATATTTTTCGCTGTCGGCTTCATTTTGCTGACAGCCGAAGGTCTGAACAAAAACTTTTCTCTTTTTTGAGAGATCTTTGTTCCATTCCCGTATTTTTTTCATGTAATCAAGCCGCACCGTATAATTGTCCGGGGGCATGACAAGTTGTTTTGCCATAATGTTTGATTCCTTTATATGGGGTCAAAATTTCGCACTTTACATTATACCCTATTCAAGGAGATTTGTCAAGTTTTTCGAGACATATCGCCCCAAAATATCGGGTACTTTGTTCAAAAATACAAAATGGGCTATTAAAAATTGGGGAAATTGACGCTATACATGATGCCGTATGTGTGATATAATAAAGATGAATATAAAAGATTAAATTTTCTTTTAGACTTAAATTATATTTAGGACTCGGGGCAACAGTATCCACAGGGTTTGATTTGAATTATTTGCTATCCAAAGTTTTTTCTGAAAACTAAAAGGGGGTATATAAACAGTCATGAAAAAGAAAACAAAAAAATTCCTGTTGCTTTTTCTTGCGCTTTATCTTATAATAGGCCTTATTGTGCTTTTTGCTTATTTGATTCCTCATTTGCAACAACGCAAGGAGGATTCGTGGTATGAGACTGAAGTGCAGCAGGCGGCGTTGGATTATGTAGCAGAGCTTGTTGATGATACTACTAAAAAAGGTGTGCTTGGTTCTTTTTATCCGTCTTTGGATAAGGAAATTGTAAAAAACAACCGAGATCTTTCAAATGAGGAGAAAGTGTATCCCTTTACTTGGGTGGAGGTCAGTGTTGCTGC
>SVTB01000146.1 GCA_015064015.1 Oscillospiraceae bacterium
CCATAGGCGGCGTGCGTCACCGTGAGAGGGTTTCTCAAGGGAGAAACATCTCCCTTGAGCGGCGTTCTTTACTCCACTTTCTTTCGACGAGGAAAGAAAGTGGAAAAAAGATAAACAACAATTTACCTTACATAAAAAGAAAAGGAGTCTCCTCTATGAAAAGAGCTGCCGGCGTTCTTCTCCCCGTTTTTTCCCTTCCCTCCCCTTATGGCATTGGTTGCCTCGACAGCGAGGCCTACCGCTTCCTTGATTTCCTCTCTGCCGCGGGGCAATCCTATTGGCAAATCCTTCCCCTGCATCCCACAAGTTACGGAGATTCTCCCTATCAGTCCTATTCCACCTTTGCAGGCAATCCTCTGTTGATCAGCCTCGACGATTTCATCGCCAACGGATGGCTGACACGAGGGGAATGTAATGAAGCCCATCTGCAGACCTCGCCCGACACGGTGGATTACGGCCATCAGTATCAGCACAGATACCCCCTGTTGCGTCGCGCTTTTGAAAACGCCAAGGCTCACCCCGATCCTGATCTATCGTCATTTTTGGATATCACGCCATGGCTTTCGGATTATGCCTTATTCATGGCGCTCAAAAACGCGCACGGCGGTGCATCGTGGCAAAATTGGTCGCCCGAGCTTCGTCACCGTCAGCCTGCGGCAATCCAAAAAGCCCGTGAAGATCTCCGTGAGGAAATAGACTTTCAAATATTCCTGCAGTATCACTTTCACCGCCAATGGCTTGCATTAAAGGCGTATGCCAATGAAAACCATATCAAGATCATCGGTGATATTCCCATCTACGTAGCCTACGACAGCGCCGATGTATGGGTACACCCCGAGCTTTTTTGCTTGGATGAAAACAAACAGCCCCACGCAGTAGCGGGGTGTCCCCCCGACGGTTTTTCCCCTGATGGACAGGTTTGGGGCAATCCACTGTACGATTGGCCTACCCACGCCGCTACAGGCTACAGCTGGTGGCTCCGCCGTTTGGATCACGCCTGTACATTGTATGATGTTGTGCGCATTGACCATTTCAGAGGCTTTGACGCATATTTCTCTATTCCTTACGGCCACACATCCGCCAAAAGCGGACATTGGGAAGCAGGCCCCGGCATGGACTTTTTTGACACCGTCACCCGTACCCTTGGACAACGGGAGATCATCGCAGAGGATTTGGGATTTATGACAAGCTCGGTACGCCGATTGGTCAAAGATAGTGGTTTTCCCGGAATGCGGGTGTTGCAATTTGGATTTGATGCCCGCGACACCGGGGGAACAGGCGAGCATCTGCCGCATAACTATCCCAATCACTGCGTGGCATACACAGGAACCCACGACAATCAAACGCTGGCCTCTTGGCTTCAAACCATTACAGACGAAGAAAGAGATTGGGTTCGCGGCTATCTCAAGGATAACTTTACTCCCTCGCATCTGCTTCCTCGCTGTCTTATATCTTTGCTGTTTCAAAGCCCTGCCAATCTGTGTATCGTCCCTATGCAGGACTGGCTGGGATTGGATGACAGAGCACGCATCAATACGCCCTCTACACAAGCAGGTAACTGGCGTTGGCGCATGAGTGCGGGAAGTGCATCCCCGGCGCTGGCGCAAGAGATGAATCTCGTTACAAGAATGTATGGAAGAGCCCCTCAACCGGAAGGAGAATGAATATGAAAAGTTTTAAATATACCATCAAGGATCCTTTAGGAATCCACGCCCGCCCTGCGGGTATGCTTGTCAAGGTCGTCAAAGAAATAGACAGCCATGTCACCATCGAAAAAGACGGAAAGGCTGTAGCGGCCGATAGGTTGCTTTCGGTGATGGGCTTGGGGATTCGCTGCGGAGACACCGTCACGCTGACCATCACAGGCGGAGATGAAGTTACTTCCGCCGATACCATCCTGCACTTTTTTGAACAACATCTTTGATACACGAAAGGATCATCTCATGACCATTTTCAAGGGTACCGGGGTGTACGGTGCCATAGCTGCAGGCAAAATTGCCGTATTCAAACGCACCCAAATGCCCGTCAAACGGGACAAAATCAAAAATCCCGTAGCGGAAGTGGCTCGATTTGAAACGGCAAAAAAAGAGGCCGTCAGCAGGCTCAGAGAGCTCCATAAAAAGGCGCTTAAAGAAGTCGGTGAGGCAAATGCGCAAATATTTGAGATTCATATGATGATGGTAGATGACGAAGATTTCAATGAAGCCGTCACGGAAATGATTCAAAGCCAATGCGTCAATGCTGAATACGCCGTTTCCGTCACGGCAGATAATTTTGCCGAGATGTTTACCGCTATGGAGGATGCGTATATGCAAGCCCGCGCCGCCGATGTGCGGGATGTTTCCAACCGCATCATTACCTGCCTCAAATCCGATGATTCCCTCGCTCCGCAGATTACGGAGCAGGTTATTATCTGCGCCGATGACCTTGCCCCCAGCGAAACCGTTTCCTTGGATAAGGATAAGGTTTTGGGATTTGTGACCGCCCATGGTTCCTACAACTCTCATACCGCCATTTTGGCCCGAAACATGAGCATTCCCGCCATCATCGGGGTGGGAGATGCCTTCCTGTCGCAGATCCGAGACGGGGATGTAGCCATTGCTGATGGATTTAACGGAGAATTTGTCCTCCACCCCGACAAAGAGGCATTAGCACGAGCCGAACGCCGCCAAGCCGAAGAGCTTGAAAAAAAAGAGCTCCTCCAAAAATTGAAAGGAAAAGACAATATCACGCTGGACGGACGAAAAATTCAGGTGTACGCCAATATCGGCAGTCTCGATCATATCGGAGCCGTACTTCTCAACGATGCCGGCGGTATCGGTCTTTTCCGCAGTGAATTTTTATACTTGGAAAATGACGATTATCCCTCCGAGGAGGAACAATTCAAGGTTTACAAACGAGTTTTGGAAAGTATGCCTGCCAAAAAGGTCATCATACGAACGATGGACATCGGTGCTGACAAGCAGGCCGATTATTTTCACTTGGACAGAGAAGAAAATCCTGCCTTGGGGCTTCGGGCGATCCGCTTGTGCCTGACTCGTCCCGAGGTGTTCAAAACTCAGCTTCGCGCCTTATATCGCGCCTCGGCATTTGGGAAACTGGGCATCATGTTTCCCATGATCACAAGTGTCAGCGAGCTGAAGGCCGCTTTGGCTATTTGTGATCAAGTCAAACGGGAACTGATTTTTACAGGTAAGAAATATGCCACTGACGTAGAGCTGGGTATCATGATCGAAACCCCTGCCGCCGCTCTTATCAGCGATAGGCTGGCACCTTTAGTGGACTTCTTCAGCATTGGAACCAATGATCTGACTCAGTATACTTTGGCCTGCGACAGGCAAAACCCTCACTTGGAGGCCTTTTGCGATACCCACCACGAAGCCATCCTGCGCCTGATATCTCTGTCCGCACAAAACGCCCATGCACACGGCGCATGGATCGGAATTTGCGGTGAGTTGGCGGCTGACATGACCCTCACTGAAACCTTTCTGCGCATGGGCATCGATGAGCTTTCCGTATCTCCATCTTTTATTCTGAAGCTTCGGGACACGATCAGGCAGATAGATTTGTCTCTGCCACCCAAGCATCTATAGAAAACGGGTCTGTTCAACCTTACCGCTGAACAGACCCTAATTTGTTATGAATGGTTCAGCGACCAACCGTGGTCGCCGTGATAGATCATCTGTTTGGTCATGCCGCCGTCAATACAGATGTTTTCGCCTGTGATGAAACCCGCCATGTCCGAGCAGAGATAGAGCACCATATAGGCAATATCCAAAGGATTGCCAACACGTCCCACAGGCTGCTGTGTGGCATCGGCACCCTCATATACGGTATAGGCGTTATCAATCCAACCGGGAGAGATAGAATTGACGCGCACCTTTCCCGCAAAGCTCACCGCCAGCGCGTGTGTCAACGCAGAAATACCACCCTTGGCCGCCGTGTAGCTTTCGGTTTCGGGTTGGCTCATGCGATCGCGGGATGAAGAGATATTTACGATGCTCGCACCCTCGCCAAAACAAGGCGCAAAAAGCTTAGACAGATAAAATGGTGCCGTTACGCCTACCCTCAAAGCATATTCAAAATCCTCATAACTCGCCTCAGTGATCCCACGCATTAGGGGCGCGGCATTATTGATAAGGAAATCCACCCGTCCGTGCTCGGAAATCACCTTTTGGGCAAAACGCTCCAGCACTTCTTTATCGGCAAGATCTCCTACAAAGTCCTCATTCTCCAAGAGATCAATGATGCGTACCGTTGCCCCTGCCTCTCGAAATTTCTCGCAGATACATTGTCCGATTCCTTTGGCGCCACCTGTGACAACCACGATTTTATTTTTGAAATCAAACATATATTATCACTCCTTCCGAGAATATTATATCACACTTTCGCCAATAAATCAAGGCGTAGCATTGTATATCATCAAGCCGCAGGAAAATGCACGCTGGCGCGTGATGAGATACAAGGGCGGCTCGCCGCCCTTGATGATATGCCAAGCCTGCGGCTTGGATAAACAAAAAGAGAACTTTTGGTAAACAAAAGTTCTCTTTTTGTTGCCTTAAACGTGATAAAAGGTGTCTAAACAGGGGTAAAAACGAACAAAAGGTGTCTAATTCAACTTATATTAAACAAAGCTTTGTATTTTTATTTAAGAAATTCCGTTTATAAATCCTTTTATAAAAAACACCAGAAAAACAATAACAAAGAATGCAATTGGAACAGCCACTATTCCAATTAATATTTTGAATATCAAAGGGAGTTTTTTCTTTGTTATCACGGTTGCCGAACCATTTGCATCATGCGGCTTGTTTTTTGTTTTCTTCTCTTTTGTTTTGCGTTCAAGATTAGGAGATGTTGTATCACCATATTCATCGCACAAGATTTCATACTTTTTGCAATAGTAATATTGGATGAAGTTGATATGTGCTAATATGGGGGCAAATATCACCAAAACGAGCGCAACGGTGCCGACGATATTCTGTACGGCGTCGCTTGCATGCGCTCGAAGCATTCTAGAAGTGTACATGCCCATTACTCCTGCGCTTGGAAGAATAGCGGAAAAGAAAGCTGAAATTGCAAGTGCTTTGGGAGTTTGACTTTTTTCTTTTATTTTCTTAAAAATACCTTTACGGACGCCTAATACAACCAATCCGATATAAAAAGCAGAGAAGAGCAAATAAAAGAATAATATCCAAAGTGAAAAATCAAATCCAATGATCTGATTGTTGTCTAATAGGCTAAGAGAGGCATAGAGAATCCAAAATAGAGAAGATATTAGAAAACCAGAAATACCGTTTACGAGAAATCTCAATTCAAATGTTTTCTTGACTTTTGGGCTTTGAATTATCAATACGAATAACCAATAGAACAAACTCCAAATTCCAATAGAAATAAGCGGAAATAATGATCTGAGATTAACGCCAACGGTGTTTATCGCGGCAATTCCCCATGTTACCATGATAATCGGTATTATTATGATCGCCCAATAGAAAACTCGCAAATTATCCAATGACATATATCTTCGGGTGTCGAGATATATTAAATCGCGTGCATTATCTTTTATCATTTCACACCTCCTTTTTTCACAATTATACTACATTTATGTAAATAAATCAAAGCGTTGCCTTATATATCATCAAAAATCAATGATGCATCGCCTTACGGCGATATGATGCATTTGCTTCGCAAATACGATGTTGCTCCACTTCGTTTCGCAATGATGCGATGTTTGCCCAATGTGCCGTCAGGCACACATCATTAGGCGAAGCCGTCATCATAGGGCAACGCCCTGCATCATTTGCCGAAGGCAAACATCATTCAAAAAACGCACCTTTGTCGGTAGACAAAAGTGCGTTTTTTGTTGGTGGGGGATGGTGGATTCGGACCACCGAAGTCAGTGACAACAGATTTACAGTCTG